>NZ_JACSOF010000053.1:0-38815 GCF_014349205.1 Photobacterium sp. BZF1 | reverse complement strand
TAACAGGCCCGGCGAGGCTCTCGGCAATATCTACAAGCCGTTTTGAAATACCTGCCGCTTCCATCAAGGCCCCCGCCAGTACAAAAGCTGGCAGAGCCATTAACGGGAAATTACCCACAGAAGTAAATGCGATTTGCACCAAGGCAATCGGATTTTTGTCCAACACAAGGTAGGCAGCCATCGAGGCCCCTGCCAGTGACACGGTGATTGGTGCGCCCAATATCAGCATCACCAAAAAGCCACCAAATAATATGAGAGTAAGATATCCTTCCATGAATGGCCCCTATCCTCTAGCCTGCTGTCTTCTGGATTTGATAATCCGGCTTTTGAACCTGATGCTGTTGATTCTGAACTTGCAGCTTCTGAATTTTCTTGATTTCTTTGGCATCCGGGTCAATGGCTTCAACCCCTTTGAACAAGCGTTCGTAGTTATTCCACAGGATCCGGATCGTCATCAAAGTAAAAGCGATCGGCAGGATCATGTAGAAATACTTCATAGGGATACCCGTTGTCTGCGACTTCCAGAACAGGTTCATCTTGTTAAAGACGAAATCGTAGCTGAGATAGACGAAATAGCCGTTGAATAACACCCAAAGCAGGTCAGCAATGGTTTCGCATACGGTTTTTACAATCGGAGGGAAAAACTTAAAGTGAAAACTTACCCGGTTGTGTGCAGACATCTTTGCAGCGACTACCGCCCCCAAATAGGCAAACCAGACAAACATGTATGTGGCAACTTCATCCCCCCAAGGAATTGAGTATTGGAAAAACTGGCGCAACAAGATCTGCGCGAACAACAACAAGACAAATAAAGCCAATAATAAGCAACAGGTGTATTCTTCAATATTATTCAGGTGCTTTTTTATAGTATGGATAACAGACATAAAGCCTCCGGCGTATCCCTGATCCTTATTCTTGGTATACATCAGGGGAAAATGGACTCATGCTCTGCACCAATACTCAAGGACATCGAGAACAAAGCAAAGCATGAGTAATTCACTAAATTAACGTCCTAATAGCTTCAGTGTGTTATCTAGTTTTTCTTTGCCGCCAATACTGGTGTAGAACTTAGGCCAGACACTTTGGGTCACTTTTTCAATCCACTCTTTCTCGTCGTTGGCAGGATCGGTAAAGACCATTCCTTTGGACTCTAGATCTTTACGGATCTTATCTTCTGTATTCTGCAGATAAGTGAAACTGTGCTCGGTCGCTTCCTTGCCTGCCGCCAGAATATTAGCCTGCATTTCTGGAGATTGTTGCTGGAATACCGATTCACTCACGATAAGAGGTTCTAGCGAGAAGATGTAGCGAATATTGGTGACATATTTCTGAACTTCATCGAATTTCATCGCATAAACAGTAATATAAGGATTATCCTGTCCATCGACTACTCCCTGTTGAAGACCGGTGAAGGTTTCTGACCAAGCCATCGGGGTTGGATTCACCCCCCATGCCTGATAAGAGGCAATCATGATTTCATTTCGCGGAACACGAATAACCAGCCCTTTCAGATCTTCCGGTGAGGCAACAGGGCGTTTTGAATTGGTCAGTACGCGGAAGCCTGAATACGCCCAGCCGATAATCCTGACACCTGCATCACGAATGGTGTTGTCTACCAACTCCTGGCCCACTTCCCCCTGTGTCAGCAGTTTCGCTTCGTCGGCACTTTGAATCACATAAGGCATAGTGAGCAGGCCAACCGTCGGGGAAAACGGTGTCACGTTATTAATTGCCAGAATCGAAAAGTCCAATAAACCAATGGCTGCATTGTTGACCGTATCTTGTTCATTACCCAATTGACCATTTGGGAACAAATCGACTTTCACTTCCCCATTGGTTTTTTCATCCAGTAATTGGCTAAATGTTGTACCTAACTCCCACTGTGTACCACCAGCTGCATCACCGATAGCCATTTTAAAGTTTTTTGCAAATACACCGGATGATGCAAATGCCATAGAGACAGCAGCAATTAGACTAACAATTTTCTTTTTCTGGAATTTCATAGTCGTGACCTTTTATTTTGTTTCGCATTATTCGCGTTATAGATAAAGGTGACCACGGTACAACGTACTGAGACATCCTGGTCGTGTTGTGTCTTTGTTGTATTGCTTTTTCGTACAGCTCTGTTGTGTAGTTCTTTGTATTGCAAGTAATTCAACTATTTTGCATAGCTTGAAAGGGGTTAAAGCACTTCGTCTTTAAGGTGGTACCATCGATATAAGAACCGCTGTCCAAAGCGCCTGAATGGGGCAAAAGCTTCGGACTCAACCATCTCCTGAATATTGGGAAATGGCAATTTAGACTGAAAAATAGGTAGGTTAAGATCTTTACCTTCACCGGCAATCCATTGCGCCAAACGCTTACCCGCCTGCGCAGAATACATCACACCATTGCCACCGTAACCCAATGCGTAATATATCGATTGGTTTGCGTTCGGCTGATAGATCCTAGGCATCATATCGTGGCTAACATCCACCCATCCCCACCAGGAATAATCGACTTGGATGTTTGCCAAAGCTGGAAACTTTCTCGCCAAATCTGCTTTCAGCATATCTTCATATATTTTTTCGGGTGCCGCTTTGCCAGTAATCGCACTGCGTGTTCCAATTTGAACCCGGTTATCAGGTAGTAAGCGGTAGTAGTGGCGTAACACACGTGTATCAGTAATGACCTGATTGGTTCGGAAGTTACACGCTGCTATCTCTGACTCAGTCAGTGGGCGTGTGACCATAGAGTTCGACAATATAGGTAATAAGCGGTTTTTTAATTGGCTATGTAAACCTTGCGAGGTATACCCCCCCGTTGCCACTCCGACCGCCCTTGCTTTCACTATACCGCCAGGGGTTTTTAGGTAGTGAATACCATTGCGTGTTTCCCAACCAATAACCGGACTTGCTGGATGAACCGTCGCCCCTAATGCCCTGGCTTTCTTTAGGTAACCGAAAGCCAGTTTACCTGCATGGATTCCAATCCCTTCTGGCTCATGCATTGCGCCAGCGGCTTCCTGATCACCGACAAGCTGCTTTTTCACAGTATCAGCATCAAGGATTTGCGCGTCATAGTTGAAGGTTTGACGCAGTAACTTTGCTTCTTTTTCCAGCGTCGGCATCACCTTAGCACGATGAGCAACATACAAGTGACCACCGGGCTGAGGTTCACAGTCGATATCCTTAATCAGACCCTTGAATGTTTCCATACCATCCAAACATTCTTCGTGCATACGAATTGCAGTATCTAAACCCCAGCGCTTTATCCATTGTGAGCGTTTTAAACGCCCGGATGCACATTGTGCCTGTCCACCATTGCGCGTACTGCACCCCCAACTTGCTCTATTTGCCTCAAGGACTGTCGCCTTGATACCGTACTGCTCTGCCAGGTGAATCGCCGTTGATAAGCCTGTATAACCCGAGCCGATAATCGCCACATCGACATCCACATCACTAAGGATTGGTCCGTCATCGGCTGGCGGCTCTCCCGCTGTTCCTACCCAGTAAGTGGGAGCATATTCTGTACCATGACCCGGTGTATTGGCGATCAGTGGATCATAGGCTGGATCATATTGCTCTTTTGCTGCTGTTGTTTGTTCTGATTGCTTATTGCTTGATTTATCGAGTACTACCCTTTCTTTCTCTACTGTTGAATCCATTTCAAGCTCCTTGGCCATGTTAAATCTTAATTAGGTTCAACTCAGGGTCTTAATTGGAATTAAAGAAAGAAGGACGGTCTTTGCGGAAGGCATTTTTTACTTGAATCTTGCCATCGACAAGAGTGAAGACATCAACCATTCGTGCTTCGATACGGCTGCCATCAGGTTTTGTGGCACAGAAAGTCGACTCCGAGACAGCTCGATCGCCACTGACAAAGTGAACTCCATCGAGCCAAGCGGCATCTGGGAAGTTTTTCCAGACTTGCTGAAAACTCTCTTTTACCGCGTCCCTACCGTTGAAAGTATTACCTTGAAGCTCAGGGCCTGCAGCTGTATGGAACGTGCAATCATCCGTCACAAATGTCATCAGGGCATCAATATCATGGTTATTCCATGCTTGGCTGAATGCTTGTAAAAATTCGATGCTGACTTCATCGCGTTGCTTTTCTACAGACTGAGTATTCATTGTTATATCCTTATCGTTTTATACATGAAACAGACAATTTCACCAGCCACAATGTTAAATTTTGGTTAACATATACCCCTACTAACATACCGTCAAATCATATTCTCAATTTCGAGACTTGGCGTTAGCTGGCTAATCTTCAAAGAGTAATTTCAATTTTCGCTTTTAATCAATCCAGCCAACTTAACAATTCGTTAACCTAAAGCTAGTTGTCGACCTTATCTCAGTCAACGTTAAATTTCAAAAATTGAGATGATTTATTTCAAAAATCAATAAACGTGAGTTACATCAACAAAAGGAGACGATGATCAATCAAAATCAAAGTCACTGGTATAGGTATGGCGGTATTGCTGGAACCCGCCTTTGATATCCCTCTGGTTCAGAGCATGAAGGGAATCATCCAAGGCTTCACCTTGTTGGTAATCAAACAAATTGGTTTCAAGCAGGGAGTCGGTGGAACTCCCTCCACCAACAGCGTTCTCTTTACTTTCAACGGGAGCTTGTTCGAAAAGCTTATTGATATGCAGGCATAACCCCGTGAGATCTGGGTAAATCAATTGTTCATTAATTCCGCACTTATCCAACTCCAACAGCAGGTTTTCTTTTACTTCGGAGAAAATAGGGATCTCATATAACTCATCACTTTCACCCGCTTCTATTTCAAACGGCGTGAAACGCTTGTTGGAATTTTGATTATTCACCGAAGGGTGCAAGCTGTACCAATTACTTTGCGCCTTAACCCTTGCGTATTCAACAGGTGGTTGAAAGACTTTTGTCTCAGTAATTTCATACGGGTCCCCAGCCATAACTTGTTGCTTTCTTGCATTGGCTTTCAACACATAAACATGGGGCTGGTTACCTGGTGATTGGCAGGCAAACCACAGTGCAACCAAAGGGTTACTTGTCCAGTCCAGCAGTCTTGTCTTTAACCCGTGATGGTGGGCTTCAGACATAATATGCCAGTAGTCGTTTTTTTGAATCCTGAGTTTATTTTTTCCCAAGCGATAGAAACAATCGAGCATGTCTTTCTCTTGGCCAATCGTGGAGATATTTTCAGCCCCCCGTGCGATGGAAGGAAGCAGTGATTTTCGTTTATTTGGCTGCCCCCTGAATAAGAGAAGCTCTCCATCTTGTGTTAATTCATCAATAAGCGTGAGGTATTTGGTAACAGAACCAATATAAGGCAGAGAATTCATTTTCTTTCTCCATATTTAAAAAATCATTCGCCCCAGATACACAACAACTAACATGTATGTGGCAATAAACAGTGCATTTCCCATTAGCAGTGCTATCGGTTTCCAGCCCAGTTCAGACAGTTTCTCAAATGAGGTTTTTACCCCTAGGGCTGCTATTGAGATAACCAAACACCACTTGGAAATATCTGAACTCATTTCAACGGCAACAGGCGGTATCCAGCCAAGGCTGTTGACAATAACTAGCCCGATAAATACCAATAAGAAAAATGGAACCAGTGGTTGCTTGCCTGCTTTATTACTGCCACTCGCCTGCCTTGCTGAGCGGAACCAAAAGGCAAACACCACCACGACCGGCATTAACAATGCGACCCTAAACATCTTGGCTAGCGTTGCAGAGTCCCCAACTTCTGGTGAAATCATAAATCCTGCCCCTACGACCTGGGCAACATCGTGAATAGAACCACCGAGAAAAAGTCCAGCTTCTGAGCGGCTTAGTTCAAGTACAGAAACCACCAGCGGATAAAGCACCATAGCGATAGTTGAAAGCGCTGCCACGCCAATGGCCGTTAACAAGGTGTAATGCTCATTTTCCCGGTTCTGTGGCAAGGTCGAAGAGATTGCCATTGCAGCCGAAATCCCACATATCCCCGTAGCACCGCCCGATAAAATCCCGAGCATCGACGGCAAACGAAGTAGTTTCGCCAACAACAAACTAAAGCCAATCGTCAGCACTACGGCACCCGCCAACGCTGTCACTCCCAGCGCGCCAATAGCGTGTACATCACTGATGGCAATTCGAACGCCTAGCAATGCCACCCCCACTCGTACCAACTTCTTTGCCGACACTTCAATACCAGGCTGGCATTTAGGGTTATCCGATAAAAAGTGGAACGAGATACCAATTAACAGCGCGTAGAGAAAGGTAGGTCCTCCATATTGGGCCGAGACAAACGATGCAGCAGCAGCAATTACAACGCACAACAATAAACCTGGAACAAACTCATTCAAACCGGACAGCAAAGGCTTTGGAAGCTTTAACGCACGTTCGGTCATGTGGCACCTCCACGTCAGGTATAAAGTAAGCCCAACTCCTACTGCTGGTCAGGCTCCAAATTGACTCGCAATTACACGTAGTCTTTATACTTGTCGAGGAAACGCACTGGCTTCGATAGTGCGTCGCGGCGGAACGGGTCGCCCAGTTCTTGGGTACACATAATTTCGATAATGGTGGTCTTGCCTTCGTTCATCTGCATATCGATAGCTTTTTGCAGGGCCGGGCCAACATCTTCCAAACGGTCTACCGTAATACCTTCCGCGCCCATGGCACGTCCGATTTCCGCAAAGCTCTGATTATCCAGTTCACCAGCAACAAAGCGGCGGTTGTAGAAATCAACTTGGTTCTTTTTCTCGGCCCCCCACTGTCGGTTGTGGAAGACTACTGCCGTCACCGGAATGTTATGGCGTACACAAGTCATGGTTTCCATCAAACTCATCCCCCATGCACCATCACCGGCATAAGAAATGGCGGGACGATGCGGTGCGGCAACTTTGGCCCCGATAATGGTTGGGAAAGCGTAGCCGCAGTTACCAAAGCTCATGGCTGCAAAGAAGCTACGTGGTTTTTCAAAGCGCAAGTAACTATTAGCAATCGAATTGATATTGCCGATATCGGTCGACACCATCACATCTTCAGGCATGGCTTTTTCAAGTTCACGCAGTACCTGACGCGGGTGCAAGTATTCGCCGCCTGAGAATGGTTTTTCCTGCGCATTTTGCTCAATCATATCCAAGCTGAATGGGTCGCGCTCATGGGTCCACTCATCGAGCTCTTTTTCCCAAACTTCTTTCTCTGCTTGAACCTTGTTGAAACGCTCATCTTTGGTCGCATCACATGCTAGGCTTCGGCCTTCAAGGCGCTCTGCCAGTGCAACGGCTGATGCCTTGGCATCTCCACAAATACCAACCGAGATCTTCTTCACCAAACCAAGCATCTTGTGGTCGGCGTCGATTTGAATAATCTTGGCATCTTTCGGCCAGTATTCCATGCCATGCTGCGGTAGAGTGCCAAATGGACCAAGGCGTGAACCCAGAGCAATCACCACATCTGCTTGCGAGATCAGCTTCATGGCCGCTTTCGAACCTTGATAGCCCAGAGGACCACACCATAGAGGATGGCTTGCTGGGAACGAGTCATTATGCAAGTAACTGTTCACCACTGGTGCGCCCAGTCGCTCAGCCAGTGCTTTACACTCTTCCACGGCATCGGCCATTACTACACCGCCACCGGAAATAATGACCGGGAATTTAGCTTCGGCAAGAAGATCAGCGGCATCATTTAGACTCTGATCACCACCTGGTCCACGGTCAAGACGGGCAGGTTTTGGAATTTCACAATTGATTTCACCATAGAAGTAGTCACGCGGGATGTTTAGCTGGGTTGGGCCCATTTCACTCATAGCACGATCAAAACAGCGCCCCGTATATTCCGCCATGCGTGAAGGGTGTGTCACATGACCTTGGTATTTAGTGAACTCCTGGAACATTGGTAACTGATTACATTCTTGGAACCCACCCAACCCCATTGTCGTCGTGCCTGTTTCCGGCGTCACAATAACAACCGGACTGTGCGCCCAATAAGCTGCTGCAATAGCGGTTACACAGTTACTGATACCTGGTCCATTCTGACCGATAACCACACCGTGGTTACCCGACACACGCGAAAAGCCATCTGCCATATGCGCCGCACCCTGCTCATGCACCACAGGGATCAATCGAATACCGGCTGGCGCGAATATGTCCATCGCATCCATAAAGGCTGAGCCCATAATGCCGAACATATCTGTCACCCCATTGGCAACCATAGTTTCAACAAAGGCTTCTGATGGGGTCATTTTTGTTGGGCCAGTTACAACTGTACGTGCATCTTGTTCGCTCATTCTTTGTATCTCCTTGATGATGGACATTCCAACTTAATGAAACATTTCGTCTCGATATTTCGAATTCATGTAAACACTAGACGCTCGCAATTTAACCGTCAACAAAAAATTAACAATTGATACGATTTATTCCATTTTTTGATACAGGAGCATCAATTTCATCATTAGGTGGTTTCGAAATGTCTTATCGTGGCAAACAATGAGATGCCAATACGTAGAGATAAAGGAAGTGATATGGTGGATTTTGAGATAACCAAACCCGATATGATGGTTTCTGTCAGGGAAGTATTTGGAATCGAAACCGATTTACGCGTGCCTGCTTTTAGCACCCGTGATGATCACGTACCGGAAATCGATCACGCCTATCGATTTAACCCCGAAGTCACTCTGGCGATTTTGGCCGGTTTTGCCCAAGACCGCAGAACCATGATCCAAGGCATGCACGGAACAGGAAAATCAACCCACATCGAACAAGTAGCAGCCCGACTCAATTGGCCTTGTGTCAGGGTTAATTTAGATGGTCACCTAAGCCGGTTGGATTTGGTCGGCAAAGATACCATTGTGATCAGGGATGGTAAGCAAGTGACCGAATTCCAAGAAGGGATTGTTCCTTGGTCACTGCAACGCCCCGTCGCACTTATCTTTGATGAATACGATGCTGGAAGGCCCGATGTCATGTTCGTGATCCAAAGGATCTTGGAGAGAGATGGTAAGTTCACTTTACTCGACCAAAACAAAGTCATTCACCCGCACAGCGCCTTTCGGTTATTCGCTACCTCCAACACCGTTGGTCTCGGCAACCTGTCAGGCCTTTATCATGGCACCCAAACCCTAAACCACGCCCAAATTGACCGTTGGAATATCGTCGCCACACTAAATTACCTACCTCCGGAAGAAGAAGCGGCCATTGTTTTATCTCGCGTGCCCGGCAAAGACAGTGAGAGTGGAAGAAAATTAATCAACCAGATGGTTACTATGGCAGGCCTTACTCGAAAAGGTTTCGCTGCTGGCGATCTCTCTACCTTGATGTCTCCTCGTACTGTTATCACTTGGGCAGAGAACTGTGAAATTTTTAACAGTCCTGCCCTCGCCTTCCGTTTGTCGTTTCTCAATAAATGTGATGATTTCGAGCGCCCTATCATCGGCGAATATTATCAGCGCTGTTTCAATCAAGAACTCGATGAGTCTTGGCTCGTTCATGCAGGAGCCTCACAATGAAATCGGCCCCGTCAACTAATCAACGAGAACGACAGAAACACCAGCAATTGCTTGAAGCTTCTGGCAGAGCTTTGAGTGAGGAATTAGCGCTTCATTATCGCGGGGAGTCTCTCTATGTGGACAATGAACATATTCCCGTTTACGCCGCCCACCTTCGAAATACCCTAGCACTCGTTGAAGGCAACAATAGAGAGCAACGCGGCAAGATCGATGCGATATCACTACGTTTACGCTATTCAGATTCAAAACTCCATCGTCAATTAATACCTGACGACCCCATCACACGACTGATTTTTGAAGCCTTGGAGCAATTAAGATGCGAAAGTTACTTGTGTGAGGATCATATAAACGAAAACCTACCCGGTCTTTGCGCCAATATTGAGCATAACTTCGCCGAATGGTCGAGACAGTTTTATCATTCCGGTTTAGCGGATACCCATATCGGCCTGTTGTTGTTTACCGTAGTGCAGATTGTCCGCTCGCGGCTACATGCCCAGGCTATCGATGAGTCTTTAGAAGATTTCATCGAAGCTACACGAGCAGGTATTGTTCCGATAATTGGTGGGGATTTAACCGGGTTAAGACGACATCGCCGTAACCAACAGGCCTATGCTCATCATGCCATTTGGCTAGGTTCAGCTATTAGCAAAATGATTGAAGCTGAGCAAAGCCAAACTGACTCGATAACTGAGTCACAGCTCGATAAGGCAGAATCTGCACTGTCATTTTTGCTCAATTTCGATCAGGGTGAAGAAATACCGATGGCGATTGCACAAAGTGGCCACAGCAAGGTGTTTAATAACAGTCACGGCACTTACCAGATCTTTACTACCCAATACGATCGCGAAGTACATGCATCGAAACTGGTTCGTAAAGCATTACTCGTTACTTTACGTGAAGAACTTGATGAGCGTATCCAGCAACAAGGGATAAATATCAAACAGCTATCAAGGCAACTTTCAGCCTTGCTGTCTTCTCCCCAGCGTGACGGTTGGCTATATGGCGAAGAAGACGGGTATATAGACGGCAGAAGGCTAAGCCAATTAGTCAGCTCCCCCAATGAACGCCGCATCTTTTGTCACGAATACTATCGCCCTATGCCAAATAGTATTGTCAGCTTTCTCATCGACTGCTCAGGGTCAATGCGCGAACACATAAACTCTATCGCTATGTTGATAGATACCATGGTCAAAGCACTCGGCCATGCCGGTATCAGCAGTGAAGTATTAGGTTTTACCACAAACAGTTGGAACGGCGGCAAAGCGTATACTGACTGGCTCAAGCAAAGAAAACCAGATTCTCCCGGTCGATTAAATGAAAGTTGCCACCTCATATTCAAACCAGCAGAAAGCCATTGGCGGCATACCCGAAAAGATATTTCTGCACTGTTGAAAGCAGATTTATTCAAAGAAGGAATGGATGGCGAAGCCGTGTTATGGGCTTGCAAGCGACTAACCCAACGAGAAGAGCCCAGAAAACTGCTGCTTGTCATATCCGATGGCTGCCCTATGGATACCGCCACCAACCTCGCTAACGACAAGTATTATTTGGACAACCACCTCAAACAAGTCGTAGCCCAATATCATGCAAACCGGGAAGTCGAAATTATAGGGCTAGGTGTAGGGTTAGATCTCAGCCCCTATTACCGACAGAGTCTGGCTTTGGACTTTAATGAGTCGTCGATTCAACACAACATTAATGAGATTATTGCCTTGCTTAAAAAGCAAAGTAGGTAGACAGGATATAAGCACAGCTGTACTTTAATCATTATTTTCTCAATGATATCTATTAGTATGAATAACGTCATTATCCTATTTGGTGTCAATGGCTCAGGGAAGTCACACATTGCAAAGCTGATCCAAAAAGAGTTTGGATATCAATATATCTCCATAGAGGAGTTCTTCATTGAAAACTATGGGGGTGTGGAGAACTATAGGAAAAACTCAAAGCAGGCTTGGAAGCTATTGAAGGCGCATATCGACAGTCAAGTTGCCTTAAACCGAAAAGTCTGTTTTGAGTTAGTTTTCCCTGAACTTGAAAACATACTCATTGACTATGAGAACCCTACAATAGACTACAAGTTCGTTAGGGTAGATGTCTCATTGGAGACGTCTCTGTCACGAGTAGATTCCAGAGGCTTGCGGCAGAACTTTCCGAAATCTCGCGAATTTGTTACGCAGACATACAACAAGTTCTACTCAGAGCAATATAAGCAGTTTCCTTTTGATCTCCAAATACACAATGAGAATATACCTGAAGTGGTGTTGATAGAAAGTTTAAAAAACATCTTACCATAGAGCAGGCTTAGGACAGGACCGCATTGATTATTGCAATACGGTCCAAGGCAGTAAACCACTAGCTTAGTTACACGGACTGGCACCCCACCTGAACTGCCAATTACTAGATAGTGTCAATGAGTAGAATTACGGTATTGGATTGGGGTCATACCTGTTTTCGCTTTAAACAACTTTGACAGATGTTGTGGGTACTCAAAGCCAAGTCCGTAAGCGATTTGGCTCACTTGCATATTGGTGCTTAGCAGTGCGTTTTTGATCCGCTCAATAACATGGTCCTGAATATATTGCTGAGCGTTCCTTCCAGTAGCATTTTTTACCATATCACTGAGATAATTACTCGACATACACATAACCTGGCTCAGATATTTCACTGTCGGTAACCCACTTTCTAGCACCTTTTCCGAATCAAAGTAATCTCGCAAAATAGCATCGACTTTTTCCATCAAATCCAGGTTGTGATTTTGTCGGATGATAAATTGGCGCTCATAAAATCGGGTACAGTAATTTAGCATTAGCTCAATATTGGAGACGATAAGCTTCTGGGTATGTTTATCTATATTCTGGTTATACTCTTCTTCTATCTGACAAGCCAACTCACCCAAAATCCGCTTTTCTCGCTCTGACACATGCAAAGCTTCATGGGTGTCATAAGAGAAAAAAGAGTAGCTTTCCATTTGGTTAGCCAGCCCGGAACGGCGGATCAGATCAGGGTGAAATAACAATGCCCACCCAGTTTCATCCTCAACACTTTCTGTATTGGTGTACTTTTGTGCTTGACCCGGTTTAGTGAAGACCATGCTTCCTTGGCTGTAATCATAATGATTACGTCCATAAGTGATGTCACCCTTGATACCAGACTTTAAAGCTATCTGATAGAAATCATACACATAGGTAAAATCACCATACTCATAGCCTGTCACTCTTTCATCTATCCGGATGAGCGATACCAATGGATGCATAGGAGGCGGCAAACCAAGCGATTGATGAATTTGATCGATAGCTTTGATATGGATAATGTCTGACATTGCTCGCCCAGTACTCTGATATTCATGCACTTAGTATAAATCTAGCACGCGCTGTTTAAGCGCCTTTGCCATTTTTTCATACTGATTTTGGGTATGGGTTTGATCCCAGAAATTGACCCACAATCCCGTATAGCTTTCATCAACTGTGAACTTTGTACCTGACTCATGAGGTACCAAGCGATAATGTTGGTCAAAAGTTATGATCCCCCAATACCCGCCTTTGTGGTTTAGGTGTGTCGTAGGCTCGATAGCTTGAACTCTGGAGGTAATATTGGCCGCTTTTTCGTCAGTTTCCTGAAACCGATAAGTGACTGAGTTGCCGACAGCCAAAGAGCCTTCTACTAGGGTTATGGCAGGGTTCCACTCATGATAACGTTCGATATCAACCAATACTTGCCACACTTTTTCAGGCGCACTCGGAATAACTATTTCAGTATGTACCGATTTTGAACCAAGCATGGCACTAAAAGACATACTGGCTGCCAGCAAGGCTTGTGAGCTTAATATAGCCATGGTTTACCTCCAGAGACTTGGGTCGAATTTATCGCACCATAAAATCAATAATTTTGTCGAACGCTCTATCGCTCAAAAAACGTCGCATCAACAGTGTTGTGGTAGAGAATTTGCCAGCGGCATAACGTGTTTTAGGTTTGGAGCTAGAAATGATCTCTTGGACAACCTTGGAAATCACAGAAGTGGGTGAACCTGCCCCATCTTTTCCAGACTCTTTCAAACTTAAATTGGCAACACGTTTTGCAAGATCTTGATAAGGCCCGTTGCCAGAATTGCCAAGAACTTGCTTGGACATTACCTCCGGGAACTCGGTTTTGATTGCGCCAGGCTCCAATACCACGACGTTGATTCCCTTGGGCTCCAGTTCAAGCCTCAGACAGTCAGTGAAGCCTTCAATGGCGTGTTTGCTTGCATGGTACCAAGCCCCCATTGGTGCATAAATTTTGCCGCCAATGGAAGAAGTATTGATAATGGTGCCGGACTTAGCTTCCCGCATATATGGCGTGACCAACTGAGTTAAGCGCGCAAGACCAAACACATTGACATCAAACTGGTATTTGGCATCTTCCATACTTGTTTCTTCTACCGAACCATAAAGGCCATATCCGGCATTGTTCCATAGCACATCGATACGGCCACGCTCTTCAATAATTTGGTCGACACAACGCACAATGTCATCATCATTCGCTATATCAAGTTTTATAATCTTGCCGCCCAAAACATTGAGATCTTCCATCTCTTCAATACGCCGTGCCGCGCAATATACAATATGACCTTGGTTGATTAAGTCTTGGGCTGTGTCTTTACCCATCCCTGAGGATGCACCTGTGATCAAAATGACTTTTGGTGAGGTTACTTGAATCATGCTTGTTGTTCCGTTTCTTGTATTAATTTCGATCTGCTATACCAGCCTTTTCGATAGCTCTAAATTAGCTAACTGACGGCATATGCTTATTAAAATAGTCGCTGAGGTGTTGCGGATACTCACCCATCCAGTCGTATGCGGCTGCGCGGTTCTTGTCTAAATCCAGCATCATCATCTCTTTGTCACCACCAAGTAGCTGATAATATTCATTAACCGCAGTTAACTTGGTCCATGGGTCATTTTTGTTTTGAATAACAAGTGTTGGTATCTTGATGTTCGGCACAAATTCGAAAAAGGAACCGGATAGGTCTGCACCACCTCGCTTCATGTTGTACTTGTTTACCCGTTTGGTGAGAAAGTCAGGTATCCCCATTGCACTCATGTAGTCCAAATAACGGAGGGGTTG
Source organism: Photobacterium sp. BZF1 (assembly GCF_014349205.1). Classification (NCBI taxonomy): domain Bacteria; kingdom Pseudomonadati; phylum Pseudomonadota; class Gammaproteobacteria; order Vibrionales; family Vibrionaceae; genus Photobacterium; species Photobacterium sp. BZF1. Next base: position 24,247 of record NZ_JACSOF010000053.1, on the reverse strand, counting down.
AACCGAGATCAGAGCCTTGATGTTTGGGTAGCTTTGCAGCCCATGTCCGAGGCCATATGCAAAAGCGGTTGAACTGGTACCCATGCAGATGCTAAGTAAGCCAATATCGCTGTTTTTATAAGTCGGGTGTGTTGTTATGTATTCGACGGCAGCAACAACATCATGTGATTCTTCGCAGCCCCAAGCAATGTATTCACTCACACCTTTCCCGCTATTACCATGGTTTCGCAAGTCATACATCAACACGCTGTAGCCTTGTTCAACGAGATGTTTGGCTTGTCTTAAAAAAGGAATATTCTTCTTATAAAGCTTGATCATCCCTTTACCATCAGGAGTATAACCTGCTCGACTGCACTGTACGCCAAAGTGAGATTGGATGATGACTTTGTCTGAGCCCCCTTCGATTAACCAACCAGAAAGCTCTACCCCGTCCAAAGTAGAAAAAGTAACGTCTTGGTACTGCAAACCATAATGTTCAGGCGTTTCGAATACCGGTGACTGGCCGCTTTTAGTCATCATATCTGCAAGGTATTTGGTGATCATAACCCACTCCTCTATACGCGATGCTGTAAGGCAGGTTCAGTATAAAGGGGCTTTGCTACAGAGGACGTATACATATCCCAGAAGGATGTATACATATCGAGCGACGAATAAGAGAGTATCCATAACTTGCGATAAAGCATTAAAAAAAACAATAAGTATCTACTTCATAAAATAGAGAGGATTCAGAATGGTACTTAGAAGTGAATTTGAATATACCTGAGTAGGCGTTTTCATTGAGTAGGAATAAGGCCGCATTGACTTACTTTCAATGCGGCCTTTTTTAATAGATCACCAGTGTAATGATTTCCTAGATGCCCCTGTCTTGCCATTTACTAAATATATTTAGCAAACCAATCCAGCATCATCTGTGGATTCTCGCCAAAGTAGTTGTACCCGTCGAAACGGCGCGTTGTGCCCTCTATCCAGAACAGCTCTTTGTCTGTGCTGCCCAGCAGATCAAAGGTCTTTTGGCCGTCTGCCGGGTTATCTGTCCATAGATCATCCCTAACTTGGGTCATCAGCACCGGCATTTTTACTGCATCCGCGAAAAACTGCGGGTTCATCTCTTTGTTGGTGTAACCACCAAACTTAATTTGCTCGAAATCCATCAGCTCAAGATAATCCCCTACCCCTTGCAGATTGGCAAAGGAGGTCATTAGGGCTTCCATCGAAACGGGAAGTGGCGCAAGCATGCATTTTATATTTTCAAACAACGCCGGATGCTTTTTGATTGCCTCAAACTGCGCATTGGCACCAGTACATTGGCTGTAGAGCGCAACATCCATTACACCTAGTTCCGGGTGATTATCAACGTATTGCTTTGCCCCGACACAGTCTCGCCACTCATAACGACCAATGCCGCAAATCCCACCGTTTGCCGTGCTGCTAGTGCCATGGTTACGTAAGTCGTAAGCAAGAACGTTGTACCCCGCTTTGACTAGGTGAGACCAGATTTTGACAAAATCGATTTTAATATCGTCCACATTACTCCAAGGCTGACCGAAATGACCGCAGAACCCGGCACGGGACATAGGCATGGGATGATTGGCGATAATCAACTTATTGGAGTTCTCTGCCCGCATCAACCACCCCTCCAGCGGGGTTCCGTCAGCGGATGGAAAGAACACATCTTCATAGCTCTCGATCCCCCAATCCTCAGGTTTGACAAACAATGGTGTCCTGAACATTGGTCTTACGGCAAATTCTGCTAAATACTTAACGGTAGCGAGTTGCTCTGGTGTAATGTTGCTTGAATCCATTTTGAGGTTCCTTCTGATTAAGCCTATTCTAATTGCATTAGTTTCAATGAATTAGAATTTAACTGCTTATCAATATAGGCCACTCTAGATACCAGCGTTAACTACAATGCTGCTCAATCAGTGTACATTCCTATCATCTGGTTGGTCGAGACGTTGTGTATTGCCTCTGGCGGTATATGCTCAAGTTTTACGACACTTTTACGACACATTGGGGCATGGGGGGCATGGTATGGATAATCAAAACCACGAATTATTAGCGCTTTTCAAGCAGGAGTATGGTCTTACCGACCAACAAGGTGTGATTCGCTCATATGTTGAAGGCGTAAATTTTTTCTGGAGTGAAAAGTCCGTGGACTTTAGCGCCATGGTTTATCCATCTGGGATTGGTTTTATTCTAAACGGCAGTAAGCAGGGCATTTTTGGCAACCAGCAATTCAATTATGACCCGAAGAATTTCCTGCTGGTGACAGTATCGACGCCGCTGATTTGCAAAACTATTGCCAGCAAAGAGAACCCGGTGTACGGCATCTTTCTTCAGTCAAATGCCTCTGTTGTGAAAGAGATGGTGATGGAAATGGGCGGTGATGCCGCATTACCAAACGTCACCACTCGCGGGGTTGAGCCTGTTCTTATCAATGATGATTTAAAGGGGGCAGTGTTGAGGCTGGCGAAAGCGCTTGTATCACCTGTCGATAGCAAGATCATTGGCGAATCCTTGATGAAAGAGGTGATTTACCGTGTGTTACAAAGTGAACATGGCCGGGCCTTGTTTGATGCAATGAGCCAAGATACCCCGAAGAACAAGATAGCCACAGTCGTCGATTATATTAAACAGTCCTATTCTGAGCGAATCACTGTCGACCACCTGGCCAACTTATCGAACATGAGTTCGAGTCATTTTCACCGAGAATTTCGCACCTTAATGGGCACCTCCCCCATTCAATTTATCAAACAGATCCGCTTGAGTAAGGCGCGAAGTCTGATCGTCCATGAAGGAAAGCAAGTGACAGTGGCAGCTGATGAGGTTGGATATAGGAACCTGTCGCAGTTCCATCGTGATTTTAAGGTTCATTTCCACGTTACCCCAACCCAAGCATCGAAAAGCGGATATGCTGAAATCGATATGTTTTCGACAGAGTAAGCAGTTAAACCATCAAGATCCTATGCTCACTTATACAGCAGGTGTTACATCTCCCGCCGTAAGCATTTCCAGATAACATCACTCAAAACTGCGCTCATCACCTCAAAGTCTTGTGGTAGCGACTTGGCAGTAATTGAATAGCCCTCGACATATGGGATAAATATCGAGACGGCTTTGCCCAGGGAACTCTCGTCAACGGCTAAGTGCTTAAGCTTATCGGAAAGAATGCCTGCCAAGGTCTGGTAATACTTCGATAGATAGTCTTCGATCGCCTCATTTCTTGTTGATAGTGCCCAATATTCTCTAAAAATCCGGCACATATCCGAAATCTCAAGGCCATGGGCAAGAAATGCATGAACTAATGGCTTGAGATCTTGTTGCTCGGCAAGTTCTGACTGGCTACTAATTTCGTCAAGGCATTGCTGGAAGTAACGATCGGCCATCGCAATGAGCAAAGCATCTTTATTTTTGAAGTAGTACTGCACATTGCTCAGCGACATATCTGCAAGTGTGGCGACCTTTCGCATTGATATCCCGAAATCACCTTCACTTTTTAAAAGCTCAATAGAGACATCGAGAATTTTTTCCGTCTTTGCTTTTTTTTTACTCATTAATTCCGCCATCAAAACAGCAATTTAAACTTGTTTGAGCAAATCACTCAAAAAACCACGTTGACATTTTAGGTCGCACGACCTAAATTTGCAAATACTAGGTCAAGCGACCTAAAAACATCCCTTACAGGCGGAGAAGAAAAGATGACCCAGGTACTACGCACACCAGAGACTAGATTCGAAAACTTGAAGGATTACCCATTCGGCCCAAACTATGTATCTGAACTAAAAGGATACGAGGGCATTCGGGGCCACTATTTGGATGAAGGAGATGCTGGTTCTGACGAGGTCTTCTTGTTGCTTCATGGTGAGCCGACTTGGAGCTACCTATATCGTAAGATGATCCCTGTCTTTGCTGAGACCGGGGCCCGTGTTATTGCGCCTGACCTCATTGGTTTTGGCAAATCAGACAAGCCCGTTTCCGAACAAACCCACACCTTCGAGTTTCATCGTAACTACCTGCTCCAGTTAATTGAGCACCTGAACTTGAATAACATTACGCTAGTTGTTCAAGATTGGGGCGGACTACTTGGCCTGACTTTACCCCAAGCAATGCCAGAGCGATTCAAGCGCTTAATCATCATGAACACCGGCCTGCTAATGGAACCCGTTACACAACCGGCTTTTCTTGAGTGGAAAAGTGACATTGTCGATCCAGAAGAGTTGGCTCTCGACACTTTCATGAAAAAGTATGCACCGACTCTCGATGATGAAGAAGCCTACGCCTATGCAGCCCCTTTCCCAGATGAAAGCTACAAAGCGGCAGTGCGGAAAATGCCAAAGATGGTTGCTAACCCAGAACAAGCTTGCATTGAGATATCTTCTGCCGCTGTGCCATTTTGGAGTACCCAATGGCAAGGCGACACCTTCATGGCGGTAGGCATGAAAGACAAAATGCTTGGCCCCGTTGTAATGGATCACATGCAACAGCTTATCAAAGGCTGCCCTGAGCCAATGCAAGTCCCAGAAGCCGGTCATTTCGTCCAAGAATTTGGTAAAGAAGTCGCAGAAGCGGCGCTCAAACACTTTAGCCTTTAACCACAAGCCAAGCATTATTGGATGGATAATATGAAAATTCTAAACCTTGTTTTTCACCCTAACCTTCAAGGCTCACGAAATAACAATACGTGGAAAACTCAACTTGAAGAGTCAGGCAAAATCACCACCAGCCGGGATCTTTATAGTGAGTATCCGGACTTTCAAATCGATGTCGAAAAAGAACAAGCGCTGCTAGCAGAGCATGATCGTATCATTCTTCAATTTCCTTTCTACTGGTATTCCATGCCACCATTGTTGAAGAAATGGTTGGATGATGTACTGACCTACAACTTCGCATATGGCCCAGACGGAGAAAAATTGAAAGGTAAAGATATGCAGGTTGTCGTCTCTGTTGGTGGACGGGAGAAGTTCTATTCAGGGTTTGATATTTTTACCACGGTGCCGGATTTGCTGCGACCATTTCAATTAACAGCCAACCTCACTCAGATGAATTACCTTCAGCCGGAGTATATGTTCAATGCAGATGCGGCGGAGCAAGTAACCATTGAGGAATTTGGTCGCCAACTAGTCGCGAAAATAGATGATCCCAAACGCTCAAACCCAAGACAGTATCTTTATGACAGCATGAGTTCTGATCTCGAAACCGTTTATGAAGATCTTGGCATAGCTTAAGTCTGTTTGCCCACAGCCGAGTTAGCTCCCACTTCTAACTCGGCTTTCTCTATATCTTTCTTACAAATATGCTTTACCCACCTAAGCGAAACGAACGGTTAATGCTTGTGACCATACATCTTGTCAAAACCTGGTATATTTCGCTCCCAGACCGGTGGACCCTCGTTGCCAATATGCTTGATGACTTCATCGAGGAATAGCCGAGTTCGTTGAGGAAGATCCCGATGTGGGTAGACGGCTGAAATATCATGAAAATCAGGTAGCGAAAGTTGGGTCATAATCGGCATTAAGCGGCCGCTTGTGATTTCATCTCGGAGCAAAAAAGCAGGAACCAAAGCATATCCCCGGCCATCGATGGCATGCTGCAGCAAAAGCTCGATATCACTGGTGTAGTATGTGATGTTCATTGGTAACTGCTGGATTTCGTTTGAGGTATCGTGGTACTTCAGATGCGTCTCCCGATAACTGTCCACCACATAGCCTCCAGCAGGTAATAGGCTTAGTTCTTCTAATGATTTTGGTGTTCCATAGCGAGTAAGGAAACTAGGCGCGGCCACCAACAATTGTCGGGTACGTGCAATAGAGCGCGCGATCAAGGTTGAGTCCTGTAATTCGCCTGCCCGAAAAGCAATATCAAAGCCCTCTCCCACTATATCAACCATGCGGTTGTCGGCACGCAACTCAATGAGGATCTCAGGGTACTTTTGCTGAAACGACAATATCACTGGGTTTAAGATATGCCGAGCCATTGCCGACATGGTAGCAACCTTAAGCACGCCTTTTGGCCGCAAATGGAAACGCTTTGCCGCCTCAACCGTTTCAGTCAATGTCTCCCTCAACAGTTGCGCCCGATTCACGACTTCAGTACCAGCCTCAGTCAAGGCAAAGCTACGGGTAGTACGGTTGAGTAGCCGTACTCCCAATTCCTGCTCCAGTTTTGCAATCTGTTTCGAAACCACTGAACGGTCAATTTCTCGCAACTCTGCGGCCTTGGCATAAGAACCCCGCTCCACCACATCAAGCAATAATAATAACCGGCTGGTCAGATCCATCCGCTACCCCTTAGCCAACAGCATACCTATCAATAAGAATTAGATGCCACTTTAGCACAAGTCGAATATCCACACCTTCAACTAACACTGTAAAACCTGCGTTCATAGCTGCATAGTTCAAAATCAAAATCTACTCCACCACTTATTGATGCCAATTTGGCATTAATCAGATGCCACTTTGGGGACTGTTGCTCATGACTATCCACAACCATAATTGACCTCATTGAAAGACATCACACAGAGGCAATTGCCATGAAAAACCTGATTAACAGTGAGCAGATTTTGATGGAACTTGAGCGTGAAGCATATCGCCGCACCATGGCAAGGGATCTGCGTTGGATGAAAGATCTCCATGCTAAAGAAGCACTGATGTTCTCGCCTGGTAGCGAAACTAAACTCGCCATCGAAGTGTTTGACGCAGCCCTTAAACAACAAGGCCAGAAACAACCAGAGACAGAAACTTCAGACCCACAAAAAATGAAGCACTTTTTTTGGGAACCCGTATCCGCAAAAGTCAGTGCCTGCGATGACATGGGCTGGGTTCACGGGGTGATCACCATTACCGATTCAGCTGGCAACAAGGAATACGGAAAATATGTCTCGGTGTGGGTAAAAGAAGACGGGCAGTGGAAGGTCGCTGCAGAGATCCGTAACGCTAACCAGTAAACAATAACCAAAAAAACAGACCAACTTTGAATTTCTAGAACGGCTTATACAGCCAGTAACAAACTTATTTTAAAATCTGAGGTAAAAACAATGAATGAAGTACAACAGAAAATACATGATGAGATTTTCAGGCTAGAAGTTGCTGCCAACGAACAGTGGCAAAAAGGTAATCTGGACTTTCTGGATAATGAGGTAATTACTCCCGATACGATTCAGCTTACCCCCGGAATGCCGAAGATGGACGGTCTTGGCTACTCCAAGTGGATGCGTGAAATTTCTGCAGTAGAAGGTATCACCTTTAGCTTTGAGCCTACCGATATTGATATCAGCGAGTCTGGTGAAATGGCCTATGTCATTGGTGTCACAAAACTAGAGCAAGTTGGACAAAAGACCAGGCTGGGTAAGTTTGTCTCGGTCTGGAAAGATATAAATGGCAATGGAAAATGGCGCTGTGTGGTTGAAGCCAACAACTTTGACGATGCTTAACAAAAAGGACTTGTGTCATCGACTCTCACAGTCTCAAAAATCACTTAAGATAGCTTTCATTAAAGACACATGCGCGCTCAATAGAGCGCGCCTTGGCCTTAAAAGAGCATTTCAAAGCCAGTAATAAAATTCACTGAAAAAACATTCTTGTGAACGGTGTAAATATAAAGGTGATTTATGCCTGTGCATCCAACCAAGCTCGGGTCACTCCATCAAGTGCCTTACCTTCTCTGCATACTTGATAATCAAGTGCTGCGATAATTTCATTGGAAAAACGTAGGTTATCGAGTTTTTCTAATTGCTCACGGGTAAATAAATGCGCGCGATCTTCACGCAGTAATAACACGGCGCGATCAACAATACCGAGCAAGCCTTTTGGCTCCTTAATCTCACGAATTACGTATTTGTAATGTAAGAATTGAGGCTTCCAGAGCGGAACAACTACCCATTTTTGTTCTGCCACAGCGCGCTCATAAGTTCCAAAACAATCCTCTTCGCTTCCAGTATGAAAACGATATCCCGCATTGGATAAGCCATATGCCTCCATCATTTCCTTCGAAAAACGGCTAATGCCAGCGCCGGGATTAATGCCTTGGATATCATGGCCCATTTTGGCGATGACATCAGGCTTAAGTAAATCACTCACCTGCGAAACGGCTTGCTCAGGTACATAATCTGGTACCCCCCACAGAGCATAAGGTTCATAGTGAAGACCAAGCTCCAACAAGGGTTGAACCGTCTCAACATCCTCTTTGTAGATCCCATGACTGGATGGCAACCACGCCGATGACAGCATATCAACGGAGCCTGATTTTAGTTGGGCAAAGTTATCTTGATGTGGTGCATAATGGCGTGTGACCTCAAAGCCCATATCCGTCAGCACATGGGTTACCAATGAGGCAGTAACATGATGGAATGAGAGATCGGTAACGCCGATAGCAATTGTGTTTTTCATAATATCTACAACCATAATGTTAAAAGCGTTAATCAAGCTTGATGCGTAAAACGTGATAAGGCTTGGTGGCACCTTCCTCGCCTTCATTTAATGCAGGATTGAGGTGGAGTGAGTTTTGCGTAACATACAGATACCCATTTTGGATAGAGAAGCCATCAGCCCATGACAAACGCTTATCATCCTGCGCAAAAATCTGATATTGGCCGTCACGGACCATACCAATAGCGTTTTTCTCCACATCACCAACATAGATAACGCCAGTATCGCTAATGATCATGCCATCACTTGGGCGCTTTTCACTATAAAACTCAATCTCTTCGGCAAGGGATTGCTCAGATAACTTGTTGTTGGCTAACGCGCTGGCAGGAATACGATAAATGGCACTGCCATTAACTGTTCCAAAGTAAACCCACTCGAATTGTTTATCGATGGTTATCGGGTTTAAGCCCAGATACAACGCATCTACGCTGCCATCTTCACGTTTAGCGGCCATCAATGAACCGTCAATCTCAAGGTCATGCAGAGGTGATAGCAAGGCTGGATGTGATTCCAGCACACAGCGTGATTTTCCTGTTTCAAGATCAACCACCACAAAAGCTGGAGCTGGCTCGCCGAAAAGGTTACCTAGGCTGGTATCAGCTATGTACATTAGATTTCGCTTGGTATCTAAGGCAAAGTCTTGCATGAAAGAGTTAGCAACCATCACCTCTTTGCTTATCTCAATTTGTTTAAACAAACGATTATTAACACTGTCCCACGCTACAATTTGTGCAGGTGCATTTTCACTGCCCATATCTAGGATCCATACCACACCGTCTGGCGTACTATCGATACCAATCACAGAAGAAAAACCCACATCACCTTTTTCTGGGCCATCAGCCCAATCTTGGTTAGGGAATGCTTTTGTGGTGCCGTCTTTAAGTAGCTCAACAACACGTAATTCAGGGGCATCAAGAGGTTGCATCGAGAGAAAAGTGCGCCCTTGTTCGGTCACTGTAATATTGCCCGGTCGTGTTCCTTCAAGTTTGGCAACAACTTCAATATCCGCAGCTTGTGCTGTATTAATTACCGTTGCGGTGGCTAGTGCTAATAATGTTATGCTCATCTTCATGGCACAGTACTCCTAGGTCTTTGTCTATCCAAAGGCCCTAAAATTCATGAGTTTATCGATTTTAGAAAGGGTTTAGCCCCTGCTCTCTCGTGGTGATTTATCATAGGCTCGAGGTATCTATTGATAAACATGGTAATGATTGATTTATTCTCAAATTTAATTTGATATTGGATAAGTGAATTAACCCACTCCGTGCATTAATTCACCCAAATAGATTTGATATATATTATTTTCTATTTTGAAACAGGATATTTTTTCGGCAGAGTTGCCGCTATTTCTGGTTCACCGTTACCACATGACACATGAGCGAAGCCATGTCCTTCGACATAAATAATATTATCGTCGTTAGTATCTGATACACCTGCAGGAACATAGTCTAGTTTGAGTGCATGACGTGTTTTCCAAGCAATGTTATGGTCTGCACATGAAGTATCTCCACTGACACCGATAGCGCCGATGATCTGTTTGTTTTTATCATAAAGGGCAAGCCCACCACCGAAGACATTTACCCCACCAATACGGCTACCTGTCATAGGATCGTTATCCTTGCCATAGTCGTCGGCATTGCCTTTATAAGCAACGTTAATATCTACTGGGTTACTGAACTGCAGTCCAAATAAACTTCCGCCAGGTTGTGTTGGGGCCCACAAGTTTGCAGTGGATAGTGCAAGGTTAGGTAAACTGAAAGAATTTGCAGTATTCGCTTTTTGGGCGGAGATAACGCGACTTCCGGGCCATTGATCGCCAAAATGTTCTCCCGTCTTTGCTACCGCGCAAACTGTACCATCTCGGGCAATAACCGTTCCCCACATATTGAGTTCAAGGCCACCATTTTTCTCGTCACTGGTTGTAGCGACAGAACTTTTCAGTGCTTTGGAAAGGTCTTCATGGCTTGGCAACACCTCGCACAAACTAGCTTGTGCGGACATAGAAAAACTAAAGGTTAGAATCATCAATGATGTTCTTTTAAGCATCTGACTTATCTCCTGTTTATTACGTGATTGTTATCCATTTATATCTGCTAAGAACTTCTATCCAAAGCAACGAATAAATCACTAAACAAACTAAAGCGTAGTTGAGCATCCGCTATGATTATCAAATTCAATTTGAAAAACTCTCAAATAAAAAAGAGTCGCGAAGTTGCTTAAAATGTACTTGCATACCGAGAGAGGCAGCCTAGATCTCTACTAATACAATGTCCCTGTCGGTAGTATTGATTTACAAAAGAGGATCAAAACAGCTAAAGAAAAGCACTGAGAGGCTTTACAATACTTAAGTTGCAAGACAATGCTCGGGTTGCGACCTCGCTGCATTGGTTACTCATTAACAGAAAACCTCAAAGTAGTCAGATATGTCTAAAGATTTTGAATTCACTACAGAATACACCCTCGACAAGCCCTTCTTTGCCGAATGTTATGATCAAACTAGCCGTCCTACTGAATTTCCAAAATCCTATTTAAAAGCATTGCTTTTTCTTGTTTTTGGGGTGGTTTTAGTCAAATTTGAGCTACTATCCGACAATTACGTTGGATGGTTCTTTATTGTTTTGAGTGTTGTCGAAGCACTCAGTGTTTACTTCAAGAGAACCTGGTGGTTATGGCGGCAAACAATCAGCTCAAGCGCTGGTAGCAAGGTGGGATTTCAGGTTGACTCTACAGGTGTGAGTTATACGAGAGGTACAAAAACGCATCACATCGCCTGGAATAAAATAGACCAAGTTCAACAAAGTGAGCTAGGTTTAATCCTTCACATAGGTAAACAGCGCCAATATGTCAGTAAATCTTGCTTAAATGATGAAGTGATTGCTTTCATGATAGAGCAGCACGCAGTATCAAAAAAGAACTAACGTCATAGCGCGCAATATACTTTTCGTACCGATTTCAAAGCAGCGAAAATTATAGAGTCTGCCAAAGACAGACTCTATTTAACCTCGCTCATGACTTAAAAATGCAAGCTTGCTCTAAGGACGTTTCATGGAAAACAAAATTATAGAAGTTCGGCGACTTGGTTGCGGCGATGAACATCTTGCATTAGCTGCGATAAGAGGCTTCTACCGGGTAAAGAGGGGGAAGCCCTCACATCAACCGTTGAGCACCTAAAAGGCTTCCTCTCTTGTACAAGTAATGTCTTGATCCTTGCCTTTCATGATGATGAGCCAATTGGCTTTCTGAGTGCTTACATAATGCCAAAGCTAGAGCGTGCCGAATATATGGCTTACTTTTACGAAATCGAAGTATGCCCTAGCTATCGAAGAAAAGGAGTTGCTACACGCATGGTTAATTTTCTGAAAAGTGAATTAAAAAGTCAGGGGGTTTCAAGTTTATGGGTTGGTACTGATGTCGATAACAAAGCCGCTTTGTCACTATATGAATCGACCGGAGCAATACGTGAACCTGAGTTAATTCACGAATTTTGGTATGAGGATATTTGATTAAATGATGAGAGCCTTACTGGCAAATACAACTTTTCTAGTTTATTGACTACACACAATGGTTCGTCACTCACTCCTTGGTACGATGAATTCAAGTATCTCAAGCCTTAAAGGTCTTTTGTTATGGACAATGTTGTAATCAGAAAAGCAAAACTAGAGGACCTTCCAAGGTTATTAGAGTTTGAACAAGAGATTGTTAAAAGTGAACGTCTATATGACTGTACCCTAAAGCCAGGGCACATTTCTTTTTATGACCTTGAGAAACTGATATCTAATAACAACTCCGTCATTATTGTAGCTGAACTCAATGGGTTAATTATTGCTTCAAGCTCAGCTGAAATCAGACTCTCTGAGGTTTTTGAAAAATTCGCGAAGTATAGCTATCTCGGTTTTATGTATGTTGCACCTGAGTATCGGAAAAAAGGTGTCAACAACCTCATTTTAAAAGCGCTCATATCATGGAGTGAATCCAATGGCGTTGAAGAGTTATGCCTCAATGTTTGCGAGCAAAATCAAGCGGCAATCTCAGCTTATGAAAAAGTGGGGTTTTCAAAGATATCCGCCAAAATGAGAATGAACTTAAATGAGTTCCAAGAATGATTCCTCTCGTCTGATAGAGCGGCGAGACTACCTCGTAACCGGCCTTATTCTGATAGCCGTTGCTGTCGTGGCTATTGCAGGCAAGAGAAAATAAGCCGTAGCCTACTCTAAAGCTCCTCCGCCAATTCAGGAATAAACACCTAATTAAGATAGTATTTTGCTAAAAAATCAGCATAATCTCGCTATACGATACTCAATGAAGAATTACCCATGACTACTTTTCAATATTTCTTTCATCAACTTCCTTGTTTTAACTGCAAAAAAACCAAAGTAAGCACGGATCTAGGCTGGTTAACGCCAGCGATGAAAGAAGATGCTATTGCACAATTGGCTACGATTATCGAGCAAGGCAAAGTTGAGCCTGATCTTTCAGTTAACGTAACTTGCACCAAAGAAGAAGCTCGTGATTACTTGCTGCTTAACTTCTTTGGTTACCCTGAAGAAGAGCTAGCAAACCAAGTTGAAGCGGAAGATGAGCAAGAAGTTGCTGATGAAATCGCTGAGCTATTTGCAGAAGGTAACAAAACAGCTGTGTTTGAGCACGAAATCGCACTACAAAGCTGTACTGATTGTAACGTTGAATAAGCGTTAGATATCAAGCTTAAAAAGGGCATCGCGTAACACGGTGCTCTTTTTTCAAGCTTTCGCTATCCCACAACTTACGATTCATGATGAAGCCAAGCATTTCAATCAACTTGCCCTCCTTGGCGCATAAAATTACAACTGCCGGTATTTCAGAAATCAATGCCGTTATCGCGCCGTATGCTTGTGTGGTCAAACGGATACGCCGCAGCCGAAATTATGCCCTGATCGGTACGTATTCCGATTTGATAATGATGAAGACTGATTTTGGCCAGCTGGTTGGTTCAAAGAACTGTTTGAAGTGGCAGCGAGTCTACCAAAGCTACCTTACCGGTCTTGAACAGCTTGGTGAAGGCAGTGAATCAGCTACGTTTGAAATCAAGAACATCACAGCTATCCTCGGTAAAGCAAATCGAAGCGTCTTGCTCGAGAAACTAGCTGAAATTGGTATTAAGACGAAACGCAAAGCTCATCAGAGGCACCTTGAACTCACTGGATCGCTCGCCAAACTAAATGCTCTGCAATCGATCTTGCAAGACTCGTCTAGCGAACCTTTAGCTGCTATCGGAAAATCTATCCACAAGCGCCTTGCGAAATATCATGATATCGAGGACATAGGTTTCGATTACGGCACAACAGAGCAACCACGCACTCTCCTTTCCTATGTTATCGATAATCCAGCTATTACCGTTGCCGAGCTGTGCTTTCTGACCAACTGCTCGACAGCAGAGGCCAGAAAAGCGTTAGATGACTACTTCGAACTCTAGCTTTAGTCTGATCAACATAGCCTGATCGGTTAATGTCTTTGTAAGGCCGATAAGATCAAGTAGCTCCCAATAACCATCAGCAAACCGAACACAATCCGCCGCATCGTTTCAACGCTAAATGGTGGAGGAAACCGGCGTCCGAGGTAAGTTGTTAATGTCACTATTGGCAGTGAAACGGCTGTCAGGAGCAAAATTTCTGCATTCAACTGACCTTGTACCCCGACAAACACACTCCGTGATGCCGATGTACAGGCAAACACGACCAATAACATATTGCGGATCGTTATGATATCAAACGGCTGGCGATAGAACTGATAGACCAATGGCGGCCCTGCCATTCCAAACAACCCGCCAGTCAAACCTGAGCTAAACCCACTAACAAAGAAACTGGTATCACCGGACCGCTCGGTGCGTACAGATGGCCTTAACATAAAATTCAGCCCACTATAAACAATCATCACTCCGACCAAGCATTGCAAAACACTGGCTGCCGAGTGGCTTAAATATTCCAAGAGTACGACACCTGCAACCACACCAGGCAGTACGCCGATAACCACCAACCGGACGGATTTCCATTCAATGCATTTCGTCGAACCCGGCAGGGCAAAGGCACAATTTGCCAACGTCACCAAGCTCACCACGGCAGCCATAATTGCCACAGAGGTCAGCCCAAACGCCGTTGATGCCCCGATCACAATGATACCCAACCCAAAACCAGTAACAGTCTGGAAGTAGGTACCGACCATGATAATGGCGAGTAGCATAGCAATTCCTTTAAGGTGAATGCCCTCAAAGCTAATGCTTTCCAAAACCATGTTATTTAGGCCCCTGCTGAGCCTGGACCACAGTAACGGCGATCACATGGTAGATATCATCCACACTACAGCCTCTGGAAAGGTCATTGGCCGGTTTAGCTAGTCCTTGTAGCAAGGGACCAATAGCGACGGCACCACCTACCCGCTCTGCTAATTTATAGCCAATATTCCCCGCCTCCAGATTAGGGAAAACCAACACATTAGACTGCCCTTTTACCTTTGAATCAGGTAGCTTTCGCTGGGCAATTTCAGCGACAATGGCCGCATCCAACTGGACATCGTTATCAATGGCTAATGCAGGGGCTTGGTGTTTGACCCTTTCTGAAGCAGCGATGACCTTATCGACTGCGCTATGCTTGGCACTGCCATTGGTAGAGAAGGACAGCATGGCAACTTTCGGCTCTACCATCAGTAGGCTCCGTGCACTACCTGCAGCAGAAAGCGCAATATCTGCGAGTTGCTCTTCATCTGGATCGACCACCAATCCACAATCAGAAAATATCATTCCGCCTTTTAGATGATGAAATGGCTGACACAGCATCATGAGAAAGAAACTCGAGACTAATTTTGAGCCCTTAGCCATCCCAATCAGTTGAATTGCGTTTCGCACAACATCTCCTGTCGTATGAACCGCACCGGCAACGGAGCCATCAGCCAAACCATGCTTGACCATCAGGTTGGCAAAACACAGTGGCTTTTGTACTTCTTGTTTAGCCTGCTGTTGTGACATGCCTTTCTTGGCACGCATCTCGTAGAGGGAAATAGCAAATGAGTGGGATAAATCCGACAGCTCAGGATCGATAATTTCCATACCATCGACATCTATCCCTTCATCTCTGGCAACAGTCTGAATCTTTCCCTGGCTACCAACCAAGATAATGTCAGCAATACCTTGCTGGTAGGTCATTTGCGCTGCAGCCAACACGCGGGCATCTTCTGCTTCGCACAATACGATACGTTTAGGCTGCTTTTGGGCCTGTTCAATTATTCGGTGGATTGCTTTCATGAGTTTGCCTTCACTGGCCTCAAAAACAACAAATAATGAGACAAATTATTCCAAAAATTGATATTTGAGTAAATTTTAACCATCATCTCTTATATCGTCAACGTAAATTCAAATAATTGGAAAAATTGATAGTATTATGTAGAAAGGTACTAAATGGATATAACAATGACTGCTATCGTGAAAGAGCCTATGGAACAAACACGTATAGAGGGCGACACCCCAACCCTACGCCTTTTTTCCCTGTTGGAAGTGATTGCCGGAAAGGACGAATTTTTCTCACTGCAAAGCCTGGTAGAAGAAACTGGCCTACCCAAACCTACCCTTCACCGAATGCTACAACAGCTTGAAACTGCGGGGATCATTCAACGTGACGGCGACGACCGCCACTACAGCTCAGGGGTCAGGCTTCGCAATCTTGCTGAAAAGCTGTTGCTCAACAGCACCACCCACAGTGCCCGCCATGCGGTTTTGACACAATTAAAAGAAGAAGTCGGTGAAAGCTGTAACCTAACAGCATTATCGGGGGGCGAAATTATCTATGTCGACCGTGTTGAAACAGAAGCCCCGCTGCGATTCTACCTACACCCTGGTTCCCGCGTCCCGGTACACTGCTCGGCAACAGGCAAACTATTTCTAGCCAATATGAGTCCTTCCCAGCGCCGTCGTTTACTGAAGAATGTTCCGCTCACCCAGTATACCGAGAAGACGATAATCGACTTTGACAAATTGGATGATGAATTGGATTTGGTTAAAGCCAATGGTTACGCCATCGACAATGAAGAGTTTCTTCCTGGGCTATTTTGTGTTGCGGTACTGGTGCCATCAGAGCGGGGACGCTCAAACTTGGGGATCGCTATTCAAGCGCCAATAATGCGCCTGAAACCTGAGCAGGCTCTGCACTTCCTTCCTGCCCTTCAACGCGCTGCTGCTGCACTGGCAAAAATTGAAGCTGAAAGTTGGGCCGAGGCAATGTAACAGCTCATGATTTAACTAAAAAACAGGCTTGCATAACGCAAGCCTGTTTCATTTCAATGGGGGCTATTCATTGGCTGGTTCGAATGATAGTTAAGCCACTTTTTTGGTGATAAAGCCAATAACATGACCGAGACCACGATAGGTAAACAAGGCCAACAGAATCATCAAACACCCAGCTAACTTATTGGCTGGCATTTCTTCGGCATACCAAATTACGCTTAGAATAACTGTCCAAACAGGCTCTAGGATCATAATGATAGCTGCATTGGACGCAGTACTGTGTTTCTGACCCATCGTCTGCATCACATAACGCAAACTGGTAGCAACCAGCATACTCAACGCGAACCAACCCCATGTGGTCATACTGACTGATTCAGGCCATGTTTCAAACATCAATGAGGCAATTAGCCCCATACAGCCAATGCTAAATAGCTGAAGACATGTCAATAGTAGCGTCGGGAACTTCCGTGCGTACTGGCTGTTGAAATTAAAATGCACCGCCAACATCACCGCAGAAGCCATGAACCATAACTGGCTTGCTGACATTTGCCAGCCATTACCACCACCAAGCGATAGCATCATTAGGCCGGCGAAAGCGATAGGCAAAGCCAACCAAAAAGTCCTCGGCGGTTTAGCCTTGAACATAGGCCATGCAATCAAAGGGACAAATAACATGGATAGGCTCATGATAAATGCGCCTTCACCCAGAGTATCGCTAACCGCTATGGCATGGATCCAAAGCAAAAGAGCCGTACCTAGGATACAACCGACCCCTAATGCTTTAGGGATCAGTGCTTTTTCTACTTTTTTGATATCGCGAAAGCAAAACACCAGTAGGCATAAAGAAGCCAACACAAAACGCAGACCGATAAAACCAAAAGCTGGCAGCCCCTGAATAGCTTCTTTGGAGAAGATCCACCCGGCAGCTGCCAAGATTGTTGTTGCGACCAGTATTAAATCTGCACGACGCTCAAGGTTCATTACAAAACACCCTCGATATCAGTCGCGCACAGAAAATAACAACAAATTACATTCAACGTATTATTCCAAATATTAGCCGCAACTCCTTGTCGGCTATTTTACTAATGCTTTCATCCCATTCAGCATTTTTTCTGCCACTTCATAATGGTCGTGTTCCCACAATTGATCATTGAGGAACTCGCCAGAGAAGAAACCGTCATACCCTGTCTGTAGCAAGGCGTCTACCCACTCTTGCATCGGGATATCACCCTCGCCGATGTAGAAGCCACGCATTTCCCTTTCATCAACCCATGGTTGGCCTTCAGCCGGACGTTTACCATCCGAAAGGTGAACATTGTAAATCAGTGATTTATCAACTTGCGAGATCTGCTCTAGGGTAGCACCGCGACATGCCCACAGGTGCCATGTATCTAACACAAAACCAAAATTATCACGCCCTACCGCATCGAGCAATCGATAGTAGTCTTCCAGCGTTGCAATTGGTGTCCAGGCAGCCCCTTCGTACTGGAAGCGAATACCATGCTCGCGACCAATATCGGCAATCGAACGAATATTCTTAGCCGTTAGCTGAATGTTTTCTTCGGTGCTAAAAGCATTAAGGCTTTCAAAAGCATTGAGCTGGATAGTTGGCGCACCGATATCTTTGGCAAAGCGACATAAAATTTCTGCTTCTTTGAATACACGCTGTTGCTCTTCTTTCGTTGCCGCTTCTACCCCGCCAATAATATCAATCGCTGACGGTGTAATATTAGCTGCGTCAAGTCGCGCCTTAAATTCTTCACTGGTAAAGCCGGCGTTAATATATCGCCAAAGTTTTTCGGTATGAATCTCTAAACCCTGATAGCCCGTTTCTTTTGCCAAACGAATATCAGAAAGAATATTACTATGAAGCGAACACATTCCATGAAGAGCAAAACGCATTTTGAATCCTTATCGACAACAAATGCCGTATAGTAAAGTTCCTAGGCGCCACGTCGAAAGCACCTACCCTAATGAGAGATGTAGCTGAGTATATTTATCTGTGTTACGAGTAAATTGATTATTTACTTATACCTAAGCGTCCTTTTTATTCAATGCCAATGCAAAGACACTCAGATATAGGTAACCAAGTTATTTTCTAACTTGGTTACTCAAATTACAGGAAATATAGAGTTAAAGCAGAGAGAGTTATTTTATGGTTCTTGCTTCACTTCCTGGCACATTAAGCTAACAGCCAAGGTTTGGGCCAAATAGAGTGAACTACTCAATGAACGGAAGCCCATAATCTCACCTTCGAGCACCTCGAAACACACTTCCATTTTGCTGCCCTGTGAGGTCATCTGATTATCGGTAATGGCGACAATAGGAACCTTCTTTTCAAACGCCGCATCAATCAAGCTACTGGTCTCCGGCGCATAAGGGCTATAGGTCACAGTGACCAGCACGTCTTTTTCATTCATACGACGCGTCATTGGCGACAACATACCGCCATGATCATCAAGCAAAACTACGTTGTTGTCTGACTTCATCAAGGCGTACCAGAGATAGAAAGCAACAGGGTAAGCACGGCGCATGCCCTGAATATAAATGGTCTCAGCCTCATCGAGTAAACTCACCGCCCTTTCAAGTTTCTGCGGTGAAACAGACATTTGCAACTGTTCCATGGCTTCGATATTGGCCTGGCCAAAATCTTGGAAAATAGCCATCGGTGAGTCTTGGCTCACTTCATCAGTTTCACGCGCTTTGCGAACACGCTCGATATAGTCACGGGGACGATTTAGATACTGGTCACGGAATAGCGACTGCATTGAGCTAAAACCAGAATAGCCCATCGCATTCGAAAACCGGCTCAGTGTAGACAAAGGAACATTGGCCTGCTCAGCAATAGTCGCCATTGTTTCGACCGCCACCAACATTGGTTGCGCCATCACAAAGTCAGCAACCTGTTGTAGCCGTCCACTTAGGCTGTCGTATCGCTTAACAATAAGCTCACGCAGCGTATCTAAGTCAGCTGGTACTTGTTCTTCAACATCCATAATTGGCCGCTCTCCTGCCCGAAAGCAATACTACAAAATAAGAATACCTCAAGTGCTTAGCACTTGAGGCTATAGTTTATGATAATAATTCAAAGTTGCGAATCGCTTCTTCTTTCACAAAAGGCATTGCCTTTCTCATAAAGTAGATACGATCAAACTTTTGTGGCTCCGCATTCATAAAATCGCGCAAATTATGACCTAATGCTTGGCGCAGGCATGTCCCGATATTGAATTTAGATACACGCGTACGTTTAAGTTCTTGCATATCTTCATCACGGATCCCACTAGTACCATGAATAACCAAAGGAATATCTACCATATTCGCAATACGATCTAAACGACCGAAATCAATAGTACATGTAGGCTCGGTCAATCGGTGAACGTTTCCGACGGAAATGGCGACACAATCAGCACCACTTTCTTTGGCAAATCGCAACGCATCTTCCGGCTCGGTATAAATCGACTTGATATGATCACGACCTTCCTCGTAAGGAACTGAGCCAATTTCACCTTCTACCGATGCACCCAGTGCATGCGCCACATCTGCCACTGCGCGCGTACGGGCGATGTTCTCATCAAGCGGTAATTGCGAGCCATCGAACATGACTGAGCTAAATCCGGCTTTCAGCGCACGATACACCACATCTTCCTCATAGGTATGATCTAGGTGCAGGCAAACAGGTACTGAACTATTGTGAGCAAGCGGCAGCAACATAGCCGCAGCAGTTTCTACCCCATAGAAATCAGCAACATCTTTGTTGCAGGCAAGGATAACCGGTTTACCCACCGCTTCAGCGGCTTCTACCACAGCATAAGCATCCTCATAGCCAAATACGTTAAAGCAAGGCACCGCGTAGTCAGATTCAGCTGCCTGGGGCAATAATTCTTTCAAGCTTACGAGCATACTGCCCCTCCTTATTTGAATTTGGCGATCATGTCCTTGATACCAGGGATCGTCTCAACCTGGTACTCATGGTGCGGGTCAAAGTGCTGGATCAGCGACTTCTCGGTTTTACCCACGATGATAGTGAAGTAGTACATTTCGTAGCCAGGAGCCGCCACGCTTGGGTGATAGCCTTTGTCGATGGCAATCACAGAACCGGTACGCACATGGTAAACCGGACCGAAATCATCCTCGTGCTCATACAGGAACTGGGCACCGAAGCCAAAATCAGGGTTAAAGCGGAACTGGTATACTTCTTCGTATAGTGTCTCTTTGCTACCGTCAGGCTTAACACGGTCTTCATCATGTTTGTGAGGAGGGAATCCCGACCAACCACCGGCACCGACAGTAAACAGCTCACTCACCAACAAGCGGCCACGGTTGTCTGCGTTTGACTGCCCTAGTACGTGCTTGATTTTACGGTGAGTTTTAGTGTCGTCAGAACCATATTGAACAATATCGACATTCTCTTCACGGACACAGAAAGGTTCCAGTGACTGCTCAAACTTACCGCCGGCAATCATGACATCAGCAGTATCGCTAACACAGTCAATGGTGACGCTATAGCCCAGCGGGACATAAACCGCTTCTGGGTTACCATCCCATACTGATTTACGCTTACCGATGTTATCAAATACTTCGGTCTTTTCGCCGTTGGTCACAGTGATTGAACAGGTCCCGCCAGCTAGAACGATGACAGACTCATAGCCTTCAACAACGTGCTGGTGCTGCTCACCCTGAGCCAAACGAACTTGGTTGAAGTAGCACAATGGCGTTACTTCATCGTTAACGTCGATGATTGGTTGGTTCTTGTTATCAAATGGTTGGATATGCTTGCCCATGTTTCTCTCTCCTCACTGCCCTGCTTTAAAACGGATATCAACCAGCGCAGCGTGTATCAGTCTAATTTGTTTGAATAAAATGGCCGGGCCTCGATGGTTTGTACCCTTCCTAAGCGTGCCCAGTAAAAATACCGGCCCGGCAGAGACCTAATTTCCTTTAATCACTTCGTCCGGAGGTGGTTTATCAAAGGCTTTGTTCTCTGGTCTCAATAAAATCGAATAATTGTTCTTTAGTTGGCATTGCTTCAGTACAGCTATTGCCGCTGACATTAATTGCGGCAGCTGCAGAGCCATGTTTCACGCCGTCTTCCAGTTCTCCACCGTTAACTAGTGTCCAAATCAGGCCACCTGCAAACGAATCGCCCGAGCCAAATGGCTTCTGAACATCAACGCGGAAGATGCCCTGCTGGAACTTGTGACCGTCGCGGCAGTAGACTTTCGAACCAAACTCACCGGCTTTAATCACCACAACTTGGGTATTGGCACGGAGGAAGCGCTCTGCCGTTGCATCGTCATCCTTGTTGCCTAGTGCCAGTACAGTTTCCATCATGTCGAACTCTTCGCGGTTGCCGATAACGATATCGGACAAACCAGCTGCAATGCCGTAATAGATTGATGCATCGACATCGGTACGCCATGAATATGGGCGGTAATCAACATCCAAGACCACGAGCGTGTTGCTGCGGCGAGCATGCTCCATCGCAATCAATGTCGCTTCCCGGCTTGGGCTTTCAGACAGTGCCGTGCCGGTAACGACCAACACTTTGGCACTGGCGATATACTCTGGGTCTACCTGCTCTGGCTTGATGGTCAAGTCAGAAGCGTTGTTACGGTAAATCAAAACCGTACAATCACTTGGCTTCATCTCGGTGAACGCGACAGAGGTGCGCGACCCCGAACTGTCAGTCATCATGCCGTCAAGATTGATACCCTGACCCGACATGTATTGCTTAACATAGCCACCGAATGCATCATCAGCGACACAGCCAATGAATCCTACTTTGCTGCCTAGTTTGTTGATTGCCACTGCAATATTGGCTGCAGAGCCTCCGACAAACTTGTTAAAGCCAGAAATATCCGCCATATCCGTGTTTGGTTCACGGGCGTAAAGATCTACGCCCGCACGTCCCAACACGATGGCATCCAGCTTGCGGTCTTGCTGAAGTGCAATCTTTGTCATTGTCCGTCCTTTTACTAATTACTTATATTCAACCCAAGCTGCGTTCTGGTCAGCCGACTCAACACATTTCTCGCATAGGCGAACACCTTCGATACCGGCATCAATACCTGGGAACCAGATACCAGCCAGAGTTTCCTGATCATCACGGTCTGCCGCATCAAATGCCAAAGCAAAGCGGTGGTAAAGGTTTGCCCAAGACTCGAAATAGCCTTCTGCGTGACCACCACCAACACGGTTAGCGGCAACACCTTCAGCATCTTGGTATAGGTAGCCCATGCCACGGTCAAGAATGCGGGGTGGCTCACCCTGAATTTCGTAGCGTAGTTGGTTAGGCTGCTCGTCCCACCATTCGATAGATGCCTTAGAGCCTACGATACGGATCTTCTGCTGGTGCATAGAACCCGCATTTACAGCTGATGCCCAAAGCGTACCGACGGCACCGCCTTTGAACTCCATCATCACGTGGGCGTTATCTTCTAGCGGCGTACGAGACTTGATGAAGCTCTGGCGCATACAAGATAAGCGATCAACTTCTAGGCCAGTCATCACTTCACATAGGTAGAATGCATGGGTACCGATATCACCTAGCACGTAAGTTGGGCCAGAGACTTCAGGGCTTACACGCCACTTAAGGCCTGGATCGTTAAGCTCATATTCTTCGTTGTGGAAGCCATGCGCGAACTGCATGTTGATAATGCGAATTTCACCCAGGTCACCACGTTTAACCATTTCACGTGCCTGCTGGACCATTGGGAAACCGCTGTAGCCGTACATCACGCCGATAACACGGTTGTTCTTCGCCGCAATTTCCTTCAGCTCTTCTGCTTCTTCGGTGGTGAAGGTAATTGGCTTTTCACACACCACGTGTAGGTTTGATTCAAGTGCTGCCTTGCAGATTTCGTAATGCGTCGAGTTTGGCGTTGCAATAGAAACAGCTTGGATGCCGTCTTCACGCTGGGCTTCTTGCTCGAACATCTCTTTGTAGTTGGCGTAACAACGGTCGCCATCAAGGCCGAGGTTTTCACCGAAGTCACGGCAGCGCTGTGGATCAAGGTCGAAAGCACCGGCTACCAACTTGAACAAACCATCACGCTGCGCAGCGTTACGGTGAGAGTAACCAATCTGGCTACCACGACCGCCGCCCACCATTGCCCAACGGATAGGTTGATCAAAATGACATTCTTCATTAAACATGGCTTCACTCCTTGTCAGGTATCCCTTACTACTTGTTGAGAGAGACCTGCGTTTCAGATATTGGAAATAGTTTGTTCTTGTTTACTGAGTTCTTTAATACAAAGTTTTTATTCTCAGAGGCTCTCGGTTAAAAGAACCTCTTGGTTAATAAATTCTCTATACACCACGGCGCTGGGTGGCTCGGCCTTCTTCCCAATCCGCGACTTTCTTCGCGGTGTGCTCGTTGCGAGTCACTTCAGGTAGCCCTACTTCCCACCAGCAGTCACACTTAGACCATGCCGCTGGTGATACTGGGTCAATATCCACCACAATCACGTAAGTGCGGTCAGCTTCTTTGGCACGGGCGAATGCTGCATCAAACTCGTCGACAGACGTCAGCTTCTCGGAAATCGCACCTTGTGCTTCTGCGTGCTTGGCAAAA
>NZ_JACSOF010000052.1:0-39357 GCF_014349205.1 Photobacterium sp. BZF1 | reverse complement strand
GGTGTTTACATGTGGATAAGTTATCTCAGTGAACTGAAAAATCTACAAAAAACTGTATAGATATCTCAATCTGTCTAGAAAATATACTATTTAGTGATCCTATTACTAAGATCAACCTCAATAGTATCTTACTCCATTAAAAATCAACCAAATCAGACATATAAAACGAACTCCTACAATACCAAGATCACATGGTTATTTAATGTTGGTTTTATTGAACCTTGATCAACAAACTACACATGACACTACACACTTATAACGATGAATTAATACAAACTATGATATTGATCACTCATTATCCTGAAGCACTAATCAATCCTCTATTTCTGAAAAAGGCATGATCTTTAAGTTCTTCGAACAAGTTACGATAGGAACGTCATTCAAATTTAACGAACCTTAATAGATTTTATCTACCAAAATCTTGCAATTTAAGCTGGTTGAAGCAAGAACTGAACTAGCCAAGCTAGCTCGAAGTTGGACAAAACTGAGTCAGTTATATTACTAAATTAGAATGTAACGGATTAGCCCACGTATGGAAAAGCAACGCCCTGCTAAGGGGTGAGCAACGCAATACAAAAGCCGCCACAGCCCACCTTAATCACTAAATTCAACGCATAGTGAAAATGCCACGCGTTGCGAACCCCTCTTGAGCAGTTTGTTAGCCGCTAACCCCGCCATTTACTAGCTCGATTTCAAATGGACTTTCAGCCATTACTGTCGATGAAATCGAATCATCATAGAAGAGAACATCGGTGCGTAGTAAAAAGTTAAAGCATTCATTCTGCTTTACTGGGTTTTGCCTAGCTACAGGTTTAAACCACTTCCTAGATAAAGCCTCGTATACAAAAAGCCACATATCACCTAGAAGCTCATCCTTTGTCATTAAGCTTTCATACTTCGCAAAGTCTGGTGTGTAAGGCATTAGTCCTTTGTCAAAGCAATCACAAAGTAAGATGGCTACAAAGGAATCTCTCATCGTAACGATACTTTTGGTTACATCCTCTGGTACGTCAATATTTAATACCAAATGAAGCCACAAACAATAAGCCACCTCATTTCCATGACCCAAAGAGCTTTCAGCTAAAGCAAGCTGACGGAGAACCTGAGATACTTTCGCCACACTAAGCTCATACCCCTTGCGTTTATACTTAATCAGTTGATTAGCAACAAATCGGAGTGTACTACTATCTGCGGTTGCGCACTGTAGGACAAAGCTCTCGAATATAGGGTAGTTATTTTCCGTTACATCAATCTCATAGACTCTTGATACTGCATACTTCAAAATAGATTCCGTCGGCATTTCTCGTGCCGCTCGAAACGCTAAATTAAAGTAATGGATGAGGTCGGATTTTTGACCTCCCTCTGTAGAGCGAAAAGAGAATGAACGCATTTCTGAAATCGGTAGAGGCTCAAACTCGTCAGGTAACTGTATTATTTCTGTTTTCAGAGGGTTCAGGGCAAGCTCATACTCATTCAACAACTCCTGCATTACAGTCAATGCTGACTCTGCTTCACCCAACGAGTGAAAACCGAGGTAATAATCATCTATATACCTCAAACCAGAATCAATTCCTTTATCTTTCAACTGCTCGTCAATTCTAGCAAGAATTGACTCTGCTATAACTAACGACGAATCTGGGCCGATTGGTATCCCAATAGTTTGCCCGTCTTGAGAGTCCTGTAAGCACTTGTCAACCAAATTACCAAACAGTGAGTAACTTCGGTTTTTCTTAGCTTTAGCTTTAGTATGATAAGACCATGCAACACTATGAGTATAAATAGAGTGGTAGAAACGGCTAATATCAGTTTTTAATATATATTTATAGCGACTTCTTAAATGTGCATGCAACTCAGGTAACTCACTTAAGGAATATTTGCGATCAAAAGCCCGCTCGCCAGAAGCAGATGAAGTTGGTGTAGTGAGAGAAAGGTGAGACTTTCGAACACATTTATCTATGTCATACCAATTTTCTGTGATTACATCTGCTAATCGAAAGTAGCTCACAGGGTTTGGTATCCCTAATTTTCTTCTTAAAGTCCCCTTTCTCGATACATTGTGAATCCCACACGTTGAGATAAACTTATTATTCCTAAATAAGTTCGGCAACGTATCGTAATTGTCGGCAATAGCTTTAGCAT
This sequence comes from Photobacterium sp. BZF1, assembly GCF_014349205.1. NCBI lineage: Bacteria > Pseudomonadati > Pseudomonadota > Gammaproteobacteria > Vibrionales > Vibrionaceae > Photobacterium > Photobacterium sp. BZF1. The sequence continues at coordinate 37,218 of NZ_JACSOF010000052.1, read as the reverse complement.
AATGCTCCGTTGTAAACGCAGGTAATGCTTCCTTTGGGAAATATCCCCTAGCCAATAACGTTTCTAATAATGTCATATTTCTCTTAGTTCAAATTTTAGCGACTAACGCTTTGTAGACGGACTCTTTCCGTCTTTGTATTCCGTCTATGCTGCTGCCTTTTATTATGAAACTCAACTGGTATCAACCTGTTATGTGAATCGGCATATAGTTATGGGGGGGCGAATTACGGAAAAATTCCGTATAAGAGAACAAAGTGCGGATTAGATTAACTTAGTCTATTGGTGTACTGCTCAGATGTTCCGTTTACGGCTTCTGTGAAGGTTTGGGGCATAAGCTTTTCAGCATAATGAAAGATCTGGATTACTAGTTCTAGTAGTTTGTTCATCTAGTTCCAGCTTCTGCCAATTAAACGTTAAGACAAGATAATGAATAGTGTTATCAAACTTTGATTAGCCAATAAGAGTTGTACTGCCCTAATGTTCTTTGTTTTAGCTTAGATTGTTGACCGGTATAACGACTACCTTATGTGAAGTCCTTTTCGGTGGTTACTAGAGGAAGCTGTTCTGTGCTAGAGATGTTGTATAGCTCTCTGGATGGTAGGAGAGCTATACAACATTCATAACCGGTATAGCAACAAGCTAAAATACGCATTACCGGTCAGGACATCAGCGGGTTACTGTAAATATTAATTACCCAATACGCCTTCTCATATATAAAAAAGGGAGTGCAGCCAGTGCAAATAAACCCAAGCTTTCTGGTTCTGATACTGCAACAGATTCAATGGTTGTGCCTGTCGGTTGTTGACGCTCATATACAATCGTATGGTTATCGGTTTCGAAGTTTGAACCATGGAACATGATTGATTTAATCTTGTAGTCATCAGATTGAGCGAACAAGTTAATATAACCATAAGGTTGTTTTGGGTTTTTACCCTTGAAGTTATCTGTTGGGTTACCTTTGTACGGTGTAAGATCTTCAAGTGAGTTGAAGATTGACTTGGTTGTAAAGTCAAACATGCCGATAGAAGTATTCACTTGTAGTAAATTTCCTCTATCACCGGCACTCCACCAAAAGCCAAAGTATCCAACTGGCGAATCGAAGTTTAAAGTGACTTTCGTGCTGTTTTTAGGGCTAATAAACAGATAGTTTCCTGTACCTCCTGCTCCGCCCCAAAGTCTAGCGGAAAGTACTTTGGGCGTCCCCTGTACTACATACTCACCGAAGCTTGTTTTTTGATTTGTTCTAAATGTCCCTCTTGACCAGTCATCAAATGTCTCAACAATTTGAGTTCCAGCCACTTGAGATGATTGAACTCCGGGCTTATCAATAGTGAACAACAGGCCAGCCTTTGCTGGAGACGTAAGCATTAGAGCAGAGAACAAAAAGGCAAGCGTCATTTTATTAGTCATGATTATCTCCAACTAGGTGTAGTTCAACAATGATGCTGATACAGTTGCAAACCTAAGACCACTATTTAAAATGTGCAAGTCATTGATTATTAAGGTAGTGCGGATTTTAATCCAGTTGCATATTTGGATTATTGTACATAAGCGTTGCAATATGCCTATCAAACTGTGATATGTGCCGATACTTTTAGACACATTACGCAGGAGCGGGGATATCACACCCACTTGAATGAGTGTCGGGGATATCTATTCTTCTAACTGGCGGGATGTTCTTGGCTTTGGAGAAGTAGGCGTGCCAAGAGAGTGGCAATATTCGCCACTTCCTGAGCAAGCTATTATCAAATGGAGTTCAAAAGAATGTTGTCTGGCTTCTGATAGAGTGCTAACTAGCTACCCCGAAAATACCACTCACATTGATCGGAGTCCATTGAGTGTATGAGTAACTAATTGGTTTGCAATTCTTGATGATTCTGACTCTGCATAGCAGCGTAATTCAGGTGCGTTTCCTGAGGGGCGTAAGTGAATAATATCCCCACTCACTAGTGTCAGTCTTAAGCCATCGGTAACATCGATATTCGTGATCTGTGCATCTTTGAAACCAAGCTTAGAAAGGAAGGGCTCTGGGTGTTCTTTTGCCCTTTCAATAATCTCTGTGCTTTTGATTGTTGCAAAGTTTTGTAGACGGTCACTGTGGGTTGAGCGTGATGGTAAAGTGTTTATTAACTCAGAGATTTTTACTTCCTGAGAAGCCGCTAAAACCATTAAGGCTGGCAAGACCGCATCACGAGTCGGAAGTGCTTTGAGTAAATGGCTGTTGATTTCTATATTTGACCCTAATAAGAACCCACCGTTGGCTTCAAAACCAGCAACTGAGTGGTAGTTGTTCGCTAAATGGGTTATTGCTTCAATTACATAAGGTGAGCCGATTTTGGTTCGAGCTACATGTTTAAAATGTTTGCTACTTTCTATCGCAGTGTTGCAGCTGACAGGGACGGCCAGTGCTTCAATTTGCATTTCGTTTGCACAAAGCAACCCAAGAATATCTCCTCGGATCCAATTGCCCTTTTCATCTGAAACAAGAGGTCTATCACCATCGCCATCAGTAGAAAAAATCAAATCGAGATGATACTGGGAAGACCATTGTTTTGCTTTGTCTTGGTCGTCTTCTGATACAGCTTCTGTATCGATAGGGACAAATTGATTGCTCCGTCCCAGCGGAATAACTTCAGCACCAAGGAGAGAGAAAATCGTAGAGTATAAATCACGACCGGCACTCGAGTGCTCATAGATACCAATCCTTTTTCCAGTGAGGAAATGATGATCAAATAGTGAGGTATAGCGATCAACATAAGCCGCTGAGGCGGATGGATTGATAGGTAAAATAGGCAAATCAGCAATAGGAGAGAAGTTTACATTGGTGTTAAGAATCGCCTCTTCGTCTGCCTTTGTTATTTCCCCGTCAGGTCGATAAAACTTTAATCCGTTTCTATCAAAAGGAATGTGGCTCCCCGTTACCATTATGGCCGGAATAGCATCATCCATTGCCGCGAAAGCGAGCGCCGGGGTCGGAACGACACCGTAGTAAACCACTTCAAGCCCAGCTTGCAAAACTGCTTTGGCACATGCTTGTGCCATTGATGGGCTACTAGGACGATTATCAATGGCTATAGCGACGCGCTTGAAAAGGAATTGACGCTTCATACAGGCTACGAACGCATGAGTAAATGCTGCGCAAGTAGGTATGTTGAAATCTGAGACCAAGCCTCGGGCACCACTGGTTCCAAATTTGATACCAGAAGTCGAAATGATTTCATCGCTATTGAATTCCATTTTAATAACCTTCCCCTATATCATTGATACGGACAATATCATCTTCTTCAAGATAGCTGCCGGTGCGTACCTCTATAAGCTCTAAAGGGATCACTCCGGGGTTTTCAAATGAATGGGCTGCTCCAACAGGAATAAAGGTCGATTCATTTTCACTGACCAAATAGGAACTATCACCGTTGGTTACTTTTGCAGTACCTGACACGACAATCCAATGTTCAGTTCTGTGGTAATGGATTTGGGTTGCTGTTTTTTCTCCCGGTTTAACGGTAACTTTTTTCACATGGTATCGATCACCTTCGGCGATATGATCATGATTTCCCCAAGGGCGGTAGATTTCACGATGTTGAAGGTATTCACTTCTGGATGAATCTTTTAGGCTATCAACGACGTGTTTGACGTCTTGTACTTTATCTTTGTGTGTGACGAGAACTGCATCCTTGGTGTCTACAACAATAAGGTTTTCTACCCCAACAGTGGAGACAAGTTTGTTCTGGGAATACACAAGACAATCATTGGTTTCAACAGTGATAACGTCGCCTTTGGTGACATTGCCATCACTGTCTTTGTCATTGATTTCCCAAAGCGCAGACCAAGATCCCACATCACTCCAGGTGGCATCCATAGGAACGACGACTGCTTTAGTCGTGTTTTCCATCACGGCATAATCAATTGAATCACTCGGGCAATCCTTAAATGATTGAGTGTCTAGCCTTATGAAATCAAGATCGCTTTGCGCTTCAGATAACGCGAGCTTACAAGCATTAAGGATATCTGGATTGTTTTCCTTGAGTTCATCTAAGTAAACAGACGCTTTGAATAAGAATATTCCACTGTTCCAGTAATAATCGCCTGATGCCAAATATGATTGCGCTTTGGCCAGATCGGGTTTTTCGACAAAGGTATCAACGCGAAAGGTGTCTTTAGACAATAGTTCCCCTTTTTTGATGTAGCCGTAACCTGTTTCTGGATGGTGGGGAATAATGCCGAAGGTGATGAGGTTGTCGAGATCAGCAAATTTACTCGCAGTACTGACAGCTTGAATGAAATTGTCAGTGTTTTTGATAACGTGATCGGCTGCAAGTATCAATAGCAGGGGGTCGGTGCCACTTTCAATGGCCCTTAAAGCAGCGAGAGCCACAGCCGGTGCAGTATTTCGCCCTACAGGTTCTAAAATAATTCCACTATGCTCTCTATCTATTTGTCTCAACTGTTCGGCAACAAGAAACCGGTGTTCTTCATTGCAAATAAATAGAGGAGGGTAACTTTCAATGCCGATCAAGCGATTCACAGTATTCTGGAGCATCGTTGAATCACCAACGAGTGACAGGAACTGTTTAGGTAGATGTGTACGTGACATCGGCCATAGGCGACTTCCTGAGCCACCTGCGAGTATAACAGGTAATATTTTATCCATAATAAAGATACTTAATAAAAGAATGTTTTGCCTGTCTTCAATGTGTTAGCTAGATAATCTTCTATTGCGCGGGGATACAAAAAATCTAAAAGAAGGGAGCTAGATGTAGTAGGTAATGACAAGAGTGTAATATCCATATCCTAGTTCCTTTAGTTATGTTGTATTGCATCCAATAAACTGTCTCCTTTTATCAGTATAGAAAAGAAGTCAAGAAAGTGAAAAATATATGCTCTATTTTTAATGTGGTTGGTTTTGTTAAAGGAATATATGATGATAAAGGTTTGTAAGTGATTTGGTAGATTTCGATATATGCATTATGTATAAGGTCTATTTCAGTGTCTTGAGCAGGAATATTAAGCTATAAACGTTTTATTGCAGCTGTGCTTGGAGATAAGGTTGTTATTTATCAGTATCTTGCGTTGGTTTTTTGATAGTTGGCTTAAAGGTGGTGTTTGAAAAAAACAAACTTTTTGCTTAGGAATGGTGATAGATAGTTAATTAACACTAGTCCTAGAATAACACCTATACAATTAGCCAAAAAATCAGTAAGAGATGGTTGTCTTAGGTATATTGTTGATTGGAAGTACTCGAGTAAAGCACTAAATATAATGATAAAGAGGCATGATAGATACTGAATGACTTTATTCTTAAATGTTAGAACAGCAATGCTGGCAAAAAGGCCATATGCGCCTAAGTGTAAAATTTTATCTAAATGGCTTATACCAAAACTATCAATGCTAGGTACATTAGAGGTGGGAGAGGAGTTATCCAACAAAGAAACGTACCCAATAAATAGTGAGTAAATAACTAATGTCGAAAACTTGAGTACAGTCATTTTGGTTATAGCCATAATTATTATACTTTGAGTTAAGTATATTTTGTGACTGTAATTTTTCTAGTTATGTCTATGAATTAATTGTCGCAAATATTTGACAGGTATGGCATATGTGATTGCACTTGGGTCTGATAGCAGTGTTTCTTTTGTTGATTTAACAAAGACTTTGTTGATAACGGCGATGACCTCTCCTGTTTGTTGGTTGTATACGGGGCTACCGCTATTTCCAGGATACGCCGTTGCATCAAATTGGTAGACATTATACGGATTTCTCAAGGCTTTGAGTTGTTTGATTGATAGTTCTCGGGTTGAGTTAACCGGGGTTGCAATCGGAGTAATACTGGATATTATCCCTTGATGAGTGACGGGATATAGCCCGAGTACAGCGCCAATTGGAAAACCAGTAAATGAAAATAGCTCCCCCTCACGAACACTATGCTGAGAGAGGGTCAATGGTTTCAAAGGTGGCCCTGAGATCTTAATCAACGCCAGATCATGTGTTTCATCTCGGGTAAGGAGCGTTGCATTACGAACTTCAGGTGAGCGTCCTTGTCCTATAAAAACAACGAGCTTTTCCCTTTGATTGTGGTTGAGAGTAGTGGGGACAACATGGCTGTTTGTCGCAATAAGTTGGCCATTGCCAACCACAAAACCAGTACCAAGCAGTTGTGAATTAGGTGAGGCTAGCCTGTTATAAGTGCCAACCCCCACAATTGAAGGTTTTATTTTCTGAATTGTTTCCGGTAAGCCGGCAAATGCTGCTTTGGTAACCATCAGAATCAATAATGGCAGGCAGGTTTTAACAATTCGAATCATCATACTGAATATACCTTGAAAACGCCCTACTACGTAGCAGGGCGTTAATATATTTTTGCATTATTGCTCTAAGTTGTTGATTTCAAGCTCAAGCATAGATTTGGTTGCAACCAACTTTGGCTCGTCGGTGATAACTCGATCTAAAATGTCTTTCGCTTGTTTGAGCTTGTTGTCTGAGACTAATCCTTCGGCAAAGTGCAATGCAATCTCCGCATTATTTTTCCTCGCTTTGTACGCCGACTCCAATAGCTCTAAGGCATTGTTGGTTTTTCCTGCTTTTAATAGGCAGTACCCATAAGTGTCAGTGACTTCAACGCTTCTATTGGCAAGGCTATAAGCTTTTTCCGCAAGTTGGCAAGCCTGATCAACTTTTTTGCTATCGAGGTATAGCCAGGCTAAGTTGTTGAGGGCAATGACATTATCTGGCTCTTTAGCAATAATATCTTCGTATTGCTCAATCGCTTTTTCAGGATGTGACTTGAGCTGTAATTCAGCGACTTTTATTTTCAGCGGTTCTGCTTGTTCACCATGTTTTTCTATAACATCCTTTAAAAAGGCAAGCGCTTCTGTATTTTGATTATTTAATGAGTAGGCAGATGCCAGCTCACTGGCTGTTTGAACATTTGGCATCAATTCATATCTTCTTTTCTGTACATCCACAGCAGCAGAGAAGTTTTGTTCAGAGACGAGGATAATGCCGTCTAGTCGTAGTGTGTATGCTGTATCGCGAACGCTTTCAGGAAGTGCGTTTAATTCTTTTTTTGCAGCTGAAAAGTCACCTTTCTTGATGAGTAACGCCGTTTTCATCAATGGAAATCTAACGTCTTGAGGAAAAGCTTTTTGCGCTTTTTTAGAGAACTCTAATCCCTTTACGATTTGATTGTTTTGTGCAGATAACTGAATGATCCTTAGGTATGGGACCGGGTTGTATGGCTTGATTTTTAGCCACTTCTGGTAGCTTTTCTCTGCATCGAGCGTGTTATTCTGGGTGTAGTAAATATTGCCTAGCAACTCCCATACATATTCATTTTTATCAGCTTCGGATACCGACTCAAGCAAGTTTATAGCTTTGGTCTCCTTTTCCTGCAACATGAGAGCTTGAGCTTTATGAACCTTAAGGTTTGGATTAAATTGGTCTTTGTCTATTTGAGCGTCTAGAAGTTCGATTGCATCCTGTAGACGGTCTAGCTGTTGGCTGTAGGATAAGAACTGTCTGTTTACTTTGTAGTGTTCCGGGGCGATCTCTTTGGCCTCTCGAGTTAAAGCTAATGCTTCTTCTAGGTCGCCATCTGAGGCCTTCATTTCAGCTAGAGCTAAGATTGGCTGGATGCTCTTAGGGTTAAGTTCCCTAACTGCAATGAAGTGTTTTTCTGCAGCCTCAATGTCACCTCGTGACTTTTCAATCAATCCCTTGATGAGGAGTGCCGTTTCATCTTGAGGGTTTTCTGATAGCCATTTATCAGCATTTGATTGTGCATCATCTAGCTTACCGAGTTTCAAGTAGTGATAGGCTAAACCTAGTTTTGCGCTTTGGGCCTTAGGGTTGGTATCTAGTGCATTTTGCAGGTTATCTATGCCTGATATATCGTTATTAGCCAGCTTAATAAGCCCTAATGCCGCTTCAGTTTCGCTGCTATCAGCAAGGGATGCTTTCTGTGCTAGGTGTAAAGCTTCTTCATTTCGGCCCATCTTAGATAGCTCTAAGCTGGCTTTGGAAATAAAGTTGCTATCTTGTTCTGAATTGATATTGAAACTGTTTAAGGACTCGACAGCCTCATCAACATACCCAAGCTTAAGCTGTGTAACACTCAAAAGCTTGTGAGAAATATGGGTGTCATTGACTAGGGGGGTGATCCTTGAAAACACTCTATGGGCTTGCTCATACTGACCAAGTTGGAAAGCAGATACACCTGATATTGTCGATACCCTGAGGTTTCTAGAGCCGTTGTTGATAGCACGATCAGCATGTAATTTTGCATCAGCGTAGTTTTGGTCAACATAAAGGAGAATAGACTTAAGTTCATTGACAATGGCACTTTGGTCATTGATTTTAAGTAGGTTATCTACAAGTGGCCCTGCTTCTTCGAATCGTTTGTCGTTAACGAGTACTTGCGCAATGAACAGCGTATACTGCAGTGCATAGGGTGACATTTCGTAGCCAGTACTATAACTTTCGTAAGCTGCCTTGTAATCTTGCTTCGCTGATTCTAAATGTCCTTTAAAAAGCCATACATCACTGTTGGCTGTAGGGTCGTTCGTCAAGGCGTCGACGATTTCTAATGCACCATCAATGTCCTCTTTATCAGCTAATAGTGTTGCGTTACCGAGTTGTGAGTAAAGAGAGGAGTTTCCGGCTTCTTTCAATAAGAGCTCAGCAGCATCACGATTACCAAGTCTAATTTCTGCAATGGCAGCCATACCCAATAAATCTGGAGAGCGGGTTATACCTTCAGCCTGTGATTCATCTAAGAGCAGAATAACTTCTTCCAACTTGTTCTGATTGAGCATCGCTTGGGCAAGTAGAGGATATATGTTTTTTGCATCGCTACCGAATTTCAGTGCCTTAGAAAGCTCTTTCTCGGCACTTTGGTAGTTACCTTGCTCAAGGTACAACTTACCAAGCATATATCTAGGAAGAGCGTCTTCTGTCGATTGTTGGATAGCATTTTTGAGTTCAATGATCGCCGCATTGACTTCATTTTTACTCAGGTATGATTCAGCACTTTCTATGTACTTATTTGCAAAAGAAGTGGTTGAATACAAAGAAGAGATGGTGAGAAGACCAACGATTGTAAATTTTTTAATATCTTGGGATGTTCTATAAGACATAATTTTCTCAACAATGACAAAAAATTTATAGACATTTTTAGAATAGACGCTATTAGTTAAATGTATAAATATTAAGTGAATAAAGTGAAAATTTATATCTGATTAACTGTACGGTTAGTGTTAGGTAATTAGTTGTATTTCAAGTGCTTGCACAACACGGTTGTAAAAGGCGAATTTAAGGATGAATTTTGACAATACGACAGCGGAACAACCTCCAGTGCGAAATATACCAAAACCCAAGCAAGGAGTGGCTAAGTCGGGCGTGGTCTGATTTGGAAGCACGGGCAGCTCCGAACTTTTTCTTGTCCTGGTTGTGGATTGGCACCTGGCTCAAGCATTTTGTAAGTGATTTTTCAGTCATTGAGGCTAGAAATGCCGGTGTTACAGTCGGCTTAGGCATTCTTATAAATCAAAAAACGCATTCTTCCCTGTTCGGACTGCGTGCCAAATATTACCTCCACCGGACTGGCGTGATCAGTCAGGATCAGGTGTGGATAGAGTACAATGACTTCCTTATGGTGGCTGGAGACGAGTCCAGAATTCGCACTGCTATGGCCTCATGTGTTGTCCATTCTCTTGATAAAAGGGAAGCACTTGTCATCGGGGCAAGTGATGATGGAAAGTTCAGTTGCATTAATCAGTTAGGACTTCATGAAAGGAAGGTGTGGGAAACGCGTAATTACTCACTTGACCTACACAAACTCAGGCAGACGAATCAATCGGTTCTTGAAACGCTTTCTCGCAACGCGAGATATCAGATACAGCGGAGTATTCGAAATTATCAGAAGTTCGGGGGTATATCTGTCACCAAAGCTAGCAATGCTGCCGAAGCACATGACATGCTTCTGATTGCAAAACCGTATCATCTTGCCCGGTGGGGGGGGAAAGAGCAATGTAGTGGCTTTGCCAACCCTGAGTTTGTTGCTTTTCACGAGGAATTGATCGCTGAAGGAATTAAAAGCGGTGCTATAGAGTTAAATCATATCAAGGCTGGGGACGAGACTATTGCTGTGATTTATAACTTCAAATACGGTAATCACGTCTACTTCTATCTCTGCGCAATCAATTACAGCCATTCGGGGGCACAATTTAAACCTGGGATGGTTTCTCACTATTTATTGATTGAAAAAGCGCTAGAGGAGGGGCTTGAGTCCTATGATTTTATGGGGGGGACGGCAAGGTACAAGGCCACATTCTCAAATAGACAAGGGGCATTGTCAGTATGCCAATACGAGCATCAAAGGCCCTCCCTTATTGTAGAAAATGCCCTTCGGAGAGTTAAGCAGCGTTTCTTACCCTCAGAAATGAGTAGTGGGAAATAGTACGTGCCTTTAAGGATGAGGTTGAACTCACAGTACACTCACCTAGTCAGGATCAAGGTATAGGTGAGTGACATGGCTGATAGGTTATTAAAAAAAGTCGCTTCTGGTTATCTGTGGAACCTCCTGACTAAGTGGCTAAATAGGACAATAGGCCTGATTAGTACGTTGTGCTTGGTGAGGTTGCTTGATCCAGAAGCATTTGGTGTCGCCGCCTTGGCCAGTATCGTCATTGCTTTTTTTTCTATGTTGTCAGATGCTGGTACGGAAAAGTATTTGATCAAGTCTAAAGACTGTACCGATAAAATGTTAGATAGCGCTTGGTCGCTTAACATTGTGCTCAAATTCGGCTGTGGTTTTGTGATTGCTATATTGGCGCCATCAGTTGCAAAATTGATGAATGAACCCGTTTTAGTTGACGTCCTTTTAGCTTCTAGCCTGTTACCCCTAATAAGCTCCTTCAAAAATATTGGCCTAGTACAGTTCGAACGTGATCTTGATTTCCAGCCACTTGCGAAGTTGGCTATCTCAGTGAAGATGACTGTCGTTCCCGTTACTTTGTTACTCGCCTTAATGTTACAAAGTTATTGGGCACTCGTTATAGGAGTGATTGTAAGCGAGGTCCTTACTGTACTTGGTTCTTATCGCATCCATAGTTATCGTCCTCGCTGGTCAACGGCGTTGTGGGCAGAGCAGTGGGGGTTTTCTAAGTGGCATTTACTGTCAGTGACGTCGGGTTATATCAGATCACGGATTGAGACCTTGATGATTTCCCGGTTCCTTCCGAGTAGCTCTGTGGGTGTTTACAGAGTGAGTGAGGAGTTTGCATGGTTGCCGTTTACCGAAATCATCGCGCCCGCAACAAGTTCACTGTATTCCGGGGTAACGAAAATCAGAGACTCTCGCAAAGAGCTGAATGACAGTATTTTAAAATACTTGGCGATGTCATATTTGCTGGTTGTCCCCTCCGTATTCGGAATTTATACCCTGAGTGAAGATTTTACCGTTGTTGTTTTAGGGGAAAGATGGATAAGTGCAGCGCCTATATTAGGCCTTCTAACGATATCAATGTTGACAATGCCATTGAATATAGGCTTACAGACGGTGTTGACTAACTTGTCTAAGCAGCTTTATTTAGTTGCGATAGACATTGTCATGATTTGTACAATTGTTGGCTGTTTGTCTTGGGTGGCGATGAATGGAACGATGGATTTAGAGGCATTTACTTCAGCAAGGATCCAATTGGTTGCGCCCTTCATTGTCATTTTCATTGCTGTGTATAAATGTGTGTTGCAAGTCAGTGTTTTAAGGCAATTTACGCTCTTAATTGTCCCAATGTTGCCTGCTGCGTTAATGGTGAATGTACTCAATGTTATTGCTGATGAATTCTATTTTGGTCGTGTCATCAATCTAATGATCTTGGTAGCGGCAGGTAGTATGACATATATAGTCTCGATGGTAGCTGTAATTGTGCTGACAAAAAAATTAATCCCAGAATATGGCTTTGTGTATAGCCTTATTCAAAATGCAACCATTGCGATGCATAACAAAATAGTACGATAGAGAGTGATAGACTTGTTTGGTTTGGTGGTGTTTTGTGTGCCATCCTAATCTAAAGAGGTTGTGGTGGTGTTACGTACACCTGAAAGGGAAATTTAGTGAAGTCTAAGTGAGCGATTATGAATAGGCTGAAAGGGATGGATACGAAAAAAGTATTAATTCTCGGTGAGGATACGAGGAGTTTCCTTTCTGTTATACGTTCATTAGGTAAGGCGGGATATGAAGTGCATGTTGTCTGTTACGACAGAACAAGTCCGTCTTTAAAGAGTAAATACATCACAAATACCTACTACTACAACTATCAGGCGTATTCACACCAAGAGTGGCTAGAGAATGTATTGGCGCTTATCGAAAGATACCAATTTGATCTTGTCATTCCTTGCGACGAGAGGGCAATGTATCCCCTTTGGGCATCTAAAGATAAAATGCCGGACAGCACCAAGTTGGCTATCGCAAACCAAGAAGCATTGGACGTACTGTTCGACAAGTGGGAAACGAAGAAACTTGCCCAAGAGTGCGGTATTCCTGTAGCAAAAGGCAAAGTGGTAGCGCTGGCCCAGTATGATTATCCAACATTACAGAAAACGTTTGGTAATGAATTTGTTGTCAAACCGCTACAGTCATTTGATGAAGGTGAACTACACAAGAGAAACCGGGTCGTTATCGTCAAATCTGAGGGTGATTACCATCAATCTCAGGCGTCCGCACAGTCAAATGATCCTTTTCTCGTAGAAGCGTTTTTCAGTGGTAAAGGAGAAGGGGTCTCTGTCTTTTCAATTAATGGTGAATTAAAAGCGGCCTTCGCTTACAAAAGGGTTGCTGAGCCCGATTCTGGCGGGGGGAGCTCATATAGAGAAAGCATAGACATCGACGAAGAATTACTCTCCGCAACGGAAAGCATGTGTAGCAGGACAAACTATACTGGCGTCGCAATGTTTGAGTTTAGGAGAAACTTAACCAGTCGTGAGTGGATACTTGTAGAAGTTAATGCAAGGTTTTGGGGAGGGTTACCATTAGCGATTTATGCAGGGGTTGATTTTCCCAGGTTGTATGCGGACTATCTTTGTTATGGTATAGCGCCCCAACAGATACAGAGAGAATATAAACGTGGTATAACCGCACGATCATTGACGAATGACTTATATGAGGCCAAGAGAGAATTTGAAAAAAGAGCCAAACTGCAGGGTAAGTTGAAAGCACTGCCACACCTTAGTTATCGACTAGCTGAATATGGCAAGGTGTTAACACCTAAAGAAACCATTGATTCCTTAGATATTCGTGATGTAAAGCCTTACATTAGCGAGTTATCACTGATATTAAAAGAACTCTCAAAACCTTTTTTCAAAAACACAATTTATACAAAATGTCGTCGTTATGTAATGGAAAAAAAGCTTAGACGGCTTTTTATCGTCAATGCAAAAAGAAGAATAATTTTTGTCTGCTACGGCAATATAATGCGTAGTCCATTTGCTGAAGAGTACTTAAATGATAAGTTTCATGAGATTATAACCAAACCTCAATTAGATTCTTATGGTTTTCACCTTGATGAGTTTAGAAGTAGCCCTGAAACAGCAATAGAAGCAGCATCACAAATGGATTATGATTTATCAAAACATAGCTCAAAATGTCTAACACAGTTAGATATCAGGGACACGGACATAATTATTTTCTTCGATGAAAAAAACAGAAACATTATTGAAAAGTTTTACAGGATTAATCATTCATTCTGTGCAGCAGACTTGCTTGATGAAAATGACCCTCTGACTTTAGAGATTGATGATCCTTATCATGGTGATGTCAATACTGTGAGTGATTGTTATGATCAAATTAAACGTTCTGTAGATAATCTGATGAAAATATATAGAGAGTCGACCCAATGACTGAACCTAAGCTAAATATAGTTATTCATGCCGAAGAAGAATTTGATTGGGATGGTGGTTTTTACCGTTCAAATACTGAAGTGACCCATCATGATAACCTAATTGATTTCATACATGAAATTATACATTGCGGTGGAACAGTGACTCTCGCGATGGATTATCCTTTTGTGACAAGTCAAGGTGGTAAAAAAGTTATCAACGAGTTTAAGGGGTATGCGGGTGAGTGCATAGAGTTTGCCTCTCATTTACACCCATGGGTAACTCCACCGTTTGAGGATGATTGCGATAGGATATCTGATCATTTTTCCTTCCCTTGTAACCTTACCAAAAAAATGGAATATGAAAAGCTTAAGCGTCTAACTGATTCGATTGAAGACGAAACAGGTATAAGGCCAATTACCTATCTTGCAGGACGCTATGGTATTGGAGAAAATACAACGGAAGTTTTAAAGTCATTGGGGTATAAAGTTGATTTGAGCATTAGTGCATATACAAACTTTTCTCACGCTAAGGGACCTGACTTCAGTCAATATACGTGTAAACCTCATATTAGCAATGATATCTACTATATCCCCCACACATGTTCTGTTGTGGCATCAAGCAAGGTTTTCGAAGACCACTTAAACTCCAACCCTGAGCATTTCCGGGTTTTTAACGAAAATAGGGCGTTAAGGCTGTTATCAAAACCATTTGGGGTCAAAAAGTATAGACTTTCACCAGAAGGTTTTACGCTTAAACATATGATAGCCGCAACAGAAAACCAGTTAAGGATAGGTCAAAGTGAATTTATCTTATCTTTCCACTCACCAAGTGTGAAGATTGGCCTAACACCCTATGTACACTCTGAAAAAGAGCTCAGCACATTTAAGTCATCAGTACTGGACTACATCAAATGGTTTGAAACCATATCAAATAGCAGTAATTTTTTGCCGATGAGAATGATCTCTTAATAGGTGTTAGCAAGAGTTGTGTAATAATGGTGGTTTACTTTAAGCTTCTGTTATTAATGAGATTTTGTCTGGGTGTGGTGTGGCGATGGTAAAGCCGACTCAGCTCTCATCATTTAGTACCAGGTAAACAACGTTGTGAATAGCGATTAATTCTTAATTTTCACGTTTTGAAAATACCGTTTGATTATTACCTCCAAAAGTTCGTTGGAACAATTGTCATTAATAATAAATAGTATAAAGTTTAATTTTAGTGTAAAGTGATTATCCTTTAAAATATAAGTATCAAAATTAGAATTATGAGCGACATTTTTAAAACACTATTAAACTTGCGTTCTCTGCGTGCAACAGCACGAGAGGAGTTTACTTTAGAACAACTTCAGGAAGCACTTGAGAAGCTACAAACTGTGGTTGCTGAGCGAGAAGAAGCTGAAGCTGAATCTCTAAAGGCTGATAAAGAAAAAGAAGAAAAACTCAAAGCTTACCGTGAAATGCTTATTGCTGATGGTATTGACCCTGAAGAGTTATTAGGGACATTGGCTAATGCACCTAAAAAATCTAAACGTGCACCTCGCCCTGCTAAGTATAAGTTCATTGTTGATGGTGAAGAGCGTACTTGGACTGGCCAAGGTCGTATGCCATCACCTATAAAAGAAGCTATCGAAACTGAAGGCAAATCAATTGAAGATTTCCTAATTTAAGCATTGTAAAGCCCCTATCTGGGGCTTTTCAATTTAACTAAATACTTTTTTCTTTCAAGTTGGTTATTTCGTCTAGTTACGACTGGGGTTTGCTGTTTAGGTGTGCTACCTTGGATGATGGCGTGTACCTGTGCTGTCAGTATCCTCATCATTTGTTACTGAGGAATAGCACTTTCACAAGTGTATCGTGTAGTAAACTCAGTTAGCACAAACTCAAAAAGAACTAAAGATTGATGGTCTGGTCGTCAACATATTCACATGCTTATGTGGAATTAGATGGTAAAAAAATGCCATCAACTCTATGCGCTTCCCTAGTGTAATTTAGCAAAGCTTTCCTCATTTAGTTCAACATAATCCTAATGATCACAATCGAAGGTTGTATTGCCATGAGCTAAGTGCAACCCTGTGGCTCCAGTGTTGATATCACTACTTTAAACTGTGTTAGTGATGCTTAATCCACGTTATCTTTTTACAAATATTCAAAATACCTCTAGATAGATGAAACATGGAAATTTTACATTATAAAACAGTACTCTATTCGACTGTATCTGTTGATAGAAACTTCCTCCAGATAAAATTTATCCAGTTTTCGTAGAGTCAGAAGCTCGAAAGGGGAAAAATTTGCAAATTCTGCTTTCATAGTCTTTTATTATGATATTGGTTACATTTGGTAAACAATCGAAGAAAGGACTTCAGAATGATTGTGACTGTTCGACTTAGACTGTGTTTAGGAATTGTGTGTTCACCATTAAAACCTATTTCAGTTTCGAAGGTCGATGACACAGAGGCGAGTAGCAAAAATTTTTACCTAGTTCCTATAAACGGCCTTGTTCTCTGCTTCATAAAAATCAAGGATAGACTTTTCTTTGATTCATCAAATCCAATAAATAAGATGCCCTATAAAATATACTGTAAGGATAGATATTTCTGTAAAAATAATATGACCTTTTGCTCAATGAATCGTATGTGGGAATTTTAAATGAACAACACAAGTAGACAATCAATGGATCGGGTTTACATAAGCGGTTACTGGACTGTTGGTACAAATGTTAAGAAAGCTAAAAGTGTCTACTTATTTGGAATAGAAAGAACTTTTCAGCTGTTAAAGAATTCCAATTTGATTTTTTTTACTGATGATGATGAGATCTTAGAGGTAGTGACGGGGTTATCAAAAAAGTGGAATATTAAACTAAAAATCATAAAGAAGAATATTCATGACTTACCGGCACAGCAATATATAGACAGTGTCATATGTGCCGCTGAAAGAATGTATAGTTCACCAATCCCTATTGACTATAAAAAGAGTATGGAAAAAGGGGTCATACATTACTATCGTGATCTAAAACACGCTGGTAGGGAGAATTATCAAAAACTACTATTAATATGGTTAAGTAAAATATTCCTTGTTAATGAAATTATTCGTAGTGATATAATTTTAAACGAAGAGTATAAACTATATTGTTGGATAGATTGTAGTGCTGAGCGGTTTTCTTTTGTAAGAAGTAACTGGAATTTTACAAAACAATCCTTACCGATGAATAAATTAAGCCATTATACATCTGGTAGCTTGAGTTACATGGGTGTTAGCATACCAATATCGGCTTCTTTTTTAGCCGGGAACCCTATTGTTTGGCAAGAAATTGAAGAGCTTTTTATCCAAGAATTAAAAGACATCAATAATGATAACTATGCTCATGATGAAGAAACACTCCTCACAAACATTATTTTAAACAAACCTGAATTGTTTCATACGATTGGTGATGTACATGAAGTTAAAATTAACAAGCTTTTGTCAAATCTAGTTTCATCAACAATGAAAAAAGTTGTTTATTATAGAAGCAAAATAAAACACATGTAGATATGGATACTTAATTTAGGTATCTATAAAGGGAATATAGTTATGGAAAACGAAAATATTTTATTTTCTATTATAATTCCGACACGAAACCGACCTGTTGAGTTCAAAGCAGCACTGGATTCTGTGCTTGCCCAAACTTACAAAAATGTTGAAGTCATCGTTGTAAATGATGGTAGTAATCAGAACTTTAGAAGTGAATATGACGCGCTTGAACTTGAATATCCAGCCGTTAAATTTCTAAATCTTATCGAACGTACACGTGGACATGGCCACTGTTTTGCTAGAAACCAAGGGGTAGAAGAGGCTAAAGGGGATTTCATTGGCTTTCTAGACGATGATGATTATTGGAGTGACCCTGATTTCTTGAGTGTTGCTTCAACTGCTATTAAAAAGAGTAATTCAGACTTTTACATAGCTAACCAGCAAGCAATCACCCACGAAGGAGAAAAAATTAACAACGTCTGGGTTGAAAATTTACGAGAAAAGCTTGATAAAAAAGATCCTCGTTTATCAAATGAGATATTTGAAGTTTCGATTTCAGAACTATTTAAAGCGTCTGGTTTTCCTCATCAAAATGTCTGTCTTATTTCACGTGATTTATATCTTTCAGTCGGTGGGATGGATGAAAACTTGCGGTATGAGCCAGATAGGGATATTTATCTAAGAGTTATTGATAAATCGAGCACAATTTTATATGACAGTCGGGTTGTTGCGATTCACAATGTCCCAGATAAGAGCAAATCAACAAACGCATCAACAAAAACAAACCGACTAGAGAAACTTTTATTTCAATTGCGTACAGCTGAAAAAAGTATTCTCTTTGCTGAAAATTCTGAAGTAATTACCTTCAATAAAATGAGAAAAGGATATATTTTAAAGCATATCTGTGAAGAACTGATTAAGTCTGGTAAAAGGGATCTTGCTTATTTTTACGCAAAAGAAGCACTGAGTATCTCATTTACGTTAAAATGGATGATGTTTACAGTACTTTGCTGGTTTAGAAAAGGGAGGGCTAAATAGATGTTCACAATTAGTGAAGTTAGACATTTGCACAAGTTATCTAACAAGCGTAGCTTAGTATTACTTCTCAGTCATATGCGTGCATACACTAGTTTAACTGGCCATGTCTTGGGCAGTCATAATGAAATAGAAGGTTATTATGAGATGCATAAGGGCTATTTTAGCTGGAAAAGTGTTTATCATGCAAAACTGTTGTATTATTCAGACCATCCTGTAAAAAAATCTGCAAGGTTTTTATTTGATAAAGTTTTGCATAATGAACATTATGTTTCTACTGATTTAGTAAATAAGAGCGATATACTCCCGATTTTTTCAATAAGAAAGCCAGAACAGACGGTTAAATCAATAATTAGGCATTATGAGCGCATAGATCCAAGTCATCAATATTGCAACCCAGAATATTCAGTCAGATACTATATAGAAAGAGTTAATGAGTTGGCATCTATGAGCCAAAAGCTAAAACGTGGTTATCTTTATTTTGATGCTGAGGCGATAAAAGAGGATACTCAAAGTTTGCTACTCTTCTTATCAGATAATATGAAACTAAATGAACCACTTTCTCCTGAATATAAGAAAATGAAACAAACTGGAAGTAGGTTCTCTGGCGATAGTTCTGAGGAATTATTTTCAGGCAAGATTCAAAAAGATAATAAGCAAACAGACGGTAATGTTGAATTAAATGAAGCGTTATTACATGATGCAAATGTAGCTTACCGAAGTGCAAGAGATGAAATTATTAAAAACGCTGATAAATCATTTATATTAGGTTAATTGATATGAGTCGTTCAATCGTAATTGTTGATATATTAAGTCATGCGAATATGCATCTCCCCTTTAATGAGGGGTACATTAAATCTATGCGAAAGGCTTTTCCTGAAGATGAGATTATTTTTGCGGGTTCAAAAAATCATGTTGGTAATTTAAAGCAATTTATTGAACCAGAGTATGAAATTTCCTTTAAGTGCATAAAAGACTTTCAGGAGCAGCTTGGAACTAAGTCCTATCATAACCCTTTTTATGCGATTCCAGCTTCACGCCGTAGTTGGAATGAAATCATGGAAATCGTTGATAATAAGGATGTGAGAAACATTAGCTTTTTAGGGGCTAATGGCCCTCTTATCTCTACATTTTCAAAAAAAGGAAAAGCATTAAGAAGCAGTTCAATACATTACATTCAACATAATCAATTATCTACATCTATGCGATGGCGTTCCAAAAACCCGTTTTTCAAATATTTCGATTACTTGTCTGTAGTAGGTCGTGGGCTGCCAAAAAACCAAAGGCTTATCCTATTAGAATTGGGCCTTGAGCAGGTACTTGTGGATCATGCGCCAAAAATTGAACCTTGCCTTGAAACCATAGAGCATCCTGTTCAAGAAAGAGAATACATGCCGCCGAAACCTGTTGACTCTGAAAAGCCAATTAACATTGCATTTTTAGGAAATTGCGGAGTAGGAAAGGGGTTTGATACATTTTTACGGGTTGCCAAAAAATTTAGTGGCGATAAGTATAATTTTTATGCTATTGGAAAAAATAATATTTCACTAACCGGTGATTTATCATTTGATGGTTTGAAAACCTTACCAGCTGATGGTCATCTACCAAGGGAGGATTTCGTTGCTCTACTTGCTAAGATAGATATGGTTTTCTTGCCGCTACCTAAAACTACCTCATATGTCTCTAGCGGCAGTATTATTGATGCCTTTGCGTCAAGTAAGCCCCTAATTATTAGTTCTAACCAATCAGTAAGAGAAATTGAAAGGAAGTATGGGGAATACGGGATTACTTACTCAACGCTGTCAGAATTAGAGAGTATTTTAATTGAATTTAATGCTGAAAAGCTTGAGTCTAAAAGTAAAACGTGGCAGGAAAATATCAATAAAATTAGGCAAGCTCGTTCAGAATCAGGGATTGCGAAACAACTTAGAGATTCTATATTGGTATAAGTTTATGTGCTTATCATCTTTGCCAAATCAAGATAAAGCTACTGTTGTTAATAACTTTCCAAGTATTAACAACAGTATCAAGTATTAGGGAAGTTTTAGTTAAAGCCTGATTTGAAGTCTTCTTGTGCTTTCTTGTAATCGTTTGGGATCCCAATATCAATAAAATATCCTGAAGTAATTACACCGGACATGCAATTGCAAGATATTGATTTTTCGAGAAAGTCTTGTTCGAAAGAAAATTTACTTTTTTCAGGTAGTTTTGATAGGATGTTGTTCTTTACAAGATATACGCCTGCGTTAATATATCCGCCAACACCACTTTTCTTTTCTTCGAATCCGGTAATTAAACAATTATCATGCGTAATTCGGCCATACCGACTTGTATCTGACATATGCTTCAGCGTAAAGACTATATCTGAATTACGGACGTTGATTTCATTGAGCATGTCATCAAGTTGATATTCAACAAAAGTATCACCATTAACGACTAGTGTTTCCCCATCAGCAAGGTTGACGTTCTCTTCTAAAGCTTGCTTGATTGCTCCACCGGTACCTAGCGGTTCCGTTTCGACGGAGTAATGGATAGCTACACCTTTGAAACTTTTACCGAAGTGTTCAATTATTTGCTCTTTTCTATAGGAGACAGCGAGAACGATTTTTTCTACACCCTGATTAATCAGGTAGTCAATGATGTACTCCAGAAAAGGTTTGTCGGCTACTTCAACCATTGGCTTAGGAACATCGTTCACAACGCTGCGTAAACGCGTCCCTAATCCCCCACACAAGACTATTGCTGTTATATCAGCCGTATTTTGCATGGAAAAGCTCCTTCTCAACATACGCGCAGATGATATGTCCTATTAATATATGTGCTTCCTGAATCCGCGGTGTGTGAGTTGAAGGTACACCGATACAGATGTCACAGGTATTTTGAATCTTACCCGATGTCCCAGCTAAGCCGATAGTTGTTAGCCCTTTGCTTCGTGCAGCTTCAAATGCGGCTAATATATTGGCAGAATTACCTGATGTACTGATCCCGATAAATACATCGCCAGACTGTCCATTTGCTTCTATCTGACGTGAAAAGAGCTTCTCGAAACCATAATCATTGCCAACGGCAGTGAGTATTGATGTGTCTGTTGTTAATGCTAGGGACGGCAATCCTGGTCGGTCAAATTCAAATCGGCTAACAAATTCTGCGGCAATATGTTGAGCATCTGCAGCGCTACCTCCATTACCTGCAATTATAACTTTGTTTCCTCTTTGGTATGCTTCCAAACAGAGCATCGCAGCCTTGTTGATATTCTGAACTACTGTCTCTGTTGATAGAAGTGCCTGTTTGGTTTCAATAGACGCTGAAATATGCTGTTCAATAAATTCTAAACTGTCCATGATTGTGTACCTTGCTGGGTAAATCTGAAAGGTTGGATATGACCATCAAGCTCTTTTAGTGCTCTTTCAACATCAAGGCGGCGAATAGGATCTACAAATAACATCATAAATCCGCCTCCCCCTGCTCCTGAGATTTTGATTGATTTAGCACCAGCGCTAAGAACTTTATCTTCTATAGATTCTATTTGAGGAGTAGATATTGAATCTGAAGTGGATTTTTTGGCATTCCATGCCTCTTGAAGGAGTTGTGCCATTCCATCAATGTTTGACTTCAAGAGACACTCTTTCATCGAATAGGCTAAATGCTTCACTTCATGCATTGCTTCTAGGGGTTTTTTGTTATCAGATGCGGTTGTCTTAACTTGATCATCTATAATCTTGGCCGATGAACGAGATACCCCTGTAAAGAACAGTACAATTTGGCTTTCAAGTTCATTGATAATACTTTGCCTAATACGAAGAGGATTAACAATAACGCGCTCGTTCTCGAAGAATTCCATGAAGTTGAATCCTCCAAACGTTGTCGCATATTGATCTTGACGCCCACCAGAGAGATCACAATCAACGCGCTCGATCTCATAGGCCAATCGAGCAATATCGTATTCACCCAAGGGGAGGTTGAGTAACTGTTGATACGCACTGATTATGGTAACAACCATTGTTGAAGAAGATCCCAACCCACTTCCGGGTGGTGCATCCGAGTATGTATATACCTTCACCGGTAAAGGTTTATTATCATTGAAATCACGTATGATTCGGTTGTATACAGCCTTGTGTAGCAGTAAGTCACCTTCTAGCGCAAGTGTATTGAGTAAAGGTGAGTGAAAGGTATTATTGATATCTTGCGCAATAAAAGTGATGCCATCTTGAGGTTCAAGCAGCTCGATAGTACAGTTTGCATACATATCTATCGTCGCATTTAGGACACATCCCCCGAACTTATCGCTATAAGGTGAGATGTCTGTTCCGCCGCCGGCAATACCAAGTCGAAGTGGAGAGCGTGCTCTAACGATCATAACCTTAAGTCCTTTTTTATGATGTAGTATTAATTTATGCTTCACACCATAAATAGTTAAAGTCTATAAATAATGTTTTTGCAAATTATTCACCTCAGTTCTAAAGTTACTGTGTCGTTATATTGTGTTATAACAGGGAATGGCTAGAAAGATTGATGATGAAGGATGACAATAGAGTACATGTTTGCCATGTAGTATATAGTTTTGGTATTGGTGGACTAGAACGGGTTATTGCAAACTGTATCCTCTCTTTAGACAGTAAAAAATATCGTCACAGTATTATTGCCTTAACATCAGTGGGCGATTCAACGTATGATATTGATGATTCAGTAAAAATATATTCTCTTTTTAAACGCGAAGGACATGATACAACTATTCATTTTAAATTTTTCAAGCTGTTAAGAAAGCTAAAACCCAAAGTTCTTCATACTTATAATCTTGCAACGATAGAGTACCAATGGGCAGGTGCCCTCGCGAATATCCCTCTACGCGTTCACGCTGAGCACGGAAGGGATACATATGATGTCGATGGCAGCATCAGTAAATATAAGTTGTTGAGAAAACTATCAAGCCTTGTTGTTCATCGATTCATTGCAGTTTCACAAGATTTATTCGATTGGCTAAAACACGAAGTGAAAATACCTGAATCAAAGTTATCTTTGGTTGTTAATGGTATAGATACACAACATTATCAACCAGACCATTCACTCGAAGAAGAAATTGACTTTAGTTCAGGAAAATTCGTTTTTGGTCACATTTCAAGATTGCATAGCATTAAGAATCAGCAAATGATCTTGCAGTCTTTTGATGACTCATGCTCCATTTCACAGTCATTCAATGACAACTGTATTTTGGTTTTTGTTGGTGATGGGCCAGATAGGTCTGCCCTTGAAAACTACGTGCGTGAAAAAAAAGAGCTAAAAGATAAAGTGTTTTTTGTGGGCTCAAAAAATAATGTGAAGGATTACTATAAGATCTTTGATGTCTTTGTGATGTCTTCGCTAGCTGAGGGGATCCCAATGACATTGCTTGAGTCTATGTCTATGGCAGTACCACATTTGGTTACTTCTGTAGGAGGAATCAACGAAGTCATTTTAAATGGGAGAACAGGATTAGCTGTTGAATCGAAAGATATTAATGCTTTCACTAAAAAAATGTTAGAAATGCACAAAGAAAGAAAAAATTTAAGTATCATGTCTGAAAATTCAAGAGCAAGAATAGTTGATAAATTTAGTCAGGAAGTAATGATTAAAGCTTATGATAATATATATCAAAATTGTACTTTTCGTAATTTAGCAAGTTAACTATGAAAAGATCGTATTTAGTTCAATTGTTTTTATGCATCTTTTTTAAGCAGCAAAAATTAGTACATCAATAATCAAATTGAAACAAAGCAAATGAACTATGTGCCAAAAGTATCAAAATTCTCCCGCGAAAGGACGGTTTGATAGCTCCGTCACGTCACTTCAACTACCGGTAATGCCGTTTATCCTTTAAAGGAGACTTTTTAGTTATAAATCAATAGCTTGGTTTTCATTATCAGCAAGGGAGGCTGACGAATCAGCCTCCCTTTGAAGTGACAAATTGAATGACCAAACTAGTTTAATACTAAGGTGGCGTTACTCACCAATAAATGGCTGGCGGTAACCTTTCTCTTCCAAGAACTCCGTTGCCATAACGGGCTCGTCGGTCTGGAACATGGTTGCGCCGGTACGGTGCCACCAACCCCATACTTCATCTGGTAATCCGTCATAGAAGGCCATTTCATCACCGCGACCACCAGAGCGTAGGCCCGGAGGATGATTGTCGTACAACGTATTTATCCAATAATGGGTGTTGTATTTGTCGCGAAGTGCCAATGATTCTTCGGTAAAGAAGAACCCGCCATCTTCAGTGATCGGCTGGTTGCTGTTCGTGTAGGCATTTCGAACCTGAACCAATACTGGATTGACGCGCTCGAGAATTTCTTCGAGATAGGTGTAGTTAGTGTCGTCGCTGTAATCGGCATCCGAATCATAGATGTTTGGCATAAACTTGATGTTTGAATCTCGCCACTCATCAATCAGTGCATAACCAGACTGGCGACCAGCCTCGTTAGCCATACGCACTGAAGCAAGGATCTGATGGTCAACCCCATATTCAATCGCCATATTGAACATATCTGGATAGCGGGCGTTGCCAACTTTGTTGTCTAAGTTGATCAGGATTTTATCTTTGGTGAGTGCGTATACCTGCTCTAAGGTAGGGATCTTTTCGTCGGTCACTTCGACATTACCACCACCGACAGGAATGGTTAGTCGGCAATCTTTTACCTCATCCCAGGTTTTCTGGCTGATACTCCCTTCACAAGTGGTGGTACGGTTGAGCGAACCGTCATGCAAGATGACGTACTGATCATCTGCTGTGACTCGAATATCGAGTTCGACCGCATCAATACCCATATCAATGGCATATTGGATGGATTCTAGTGACTGCTCTGGGAAAAGCCTTTCACCTTGGTTAGTCCATAGCGCACGGTGGCCAACAACGAAAACATGGTCACGGTTTTGATTGGCATTTTCCAAGCGGTGAAGCATTTGCTCCACGCGATTTGGGTTTGGAGATGGCCTTGGAGGTGTCTGATCTTTACCGTCGGTATCATTTCCCGAACTGCCTGAACTGTTACACCCTGAGAGTGCAGCCACTGCGATAGTGAGTGCTATTAGCTTCTTATTCATTTTTCAACCTAGTGATAGTTTGTGTTTAATGTACTAGCCAACTGAGATTTCGTTTGTGGTTTTATTAGCTGATATTTTTGTAAGTGCGTTCGAAGCGGCGAAGTAATTGGTCACCACGACGTTTGGCGTTATCCAGTGCCTGCTCCATGGTGATGCTACCGGCAAAAGCTTTTTGGGTTTCTTCCTGGAAGATGCTGCGGAACTGGGTATAGAAACCTAGGCGGATCCCGCGAGAGGCACTATTGCTTGGTTGGTTCAGAGAGGCGTAACCAGCATGTACAGATGCAAAGGTTGCATCATCAGCATCTGTGGTTTCTAGGATATGCTGGTAAGCTTCCTGGGTAACGGGTAGGTAACCTGTCATTGCGGTTAATGACTTCTGTACCTCTGGTAGGCGCAAGTAATCTAGAAATTCTTTTGCTACTTCTTCTTCTTTCGCAGTATGACCATCTAACATCCACAAAGAGCCGCCGCCAACAAAAGTGTTTAGACGGTCGATATCTTGATAGACAGGCGCCATTGAAATTTCCAGCGATTCACCAAGTGCTGTAGCAGATGCATTGTAGGCTGACAGTGATGCTTCCATCATTGCGCACTCGCCAGCGGCAAACGCACTGGTGTACCGGCCTGCTCGGGTTTGAGGGTCAAGCTTGACCAGCCCCTGCTTATTCCAATTCAACAGGTTGTTCATGTGATCGACAATCAAACCTTCATTGACTTTGTATTCTGCGTCTAGGCCATCAAACCCGTTGTTGTTAGAGGCTATCTCAACGCCATGACGGGCTGCAACCTGTTCCATGACCCGCCATGGGTGGCCGTCTGTCGTGTAAGGGCACTGGTGTCCGCTTTCCTGTAAGGCTTTCATTGCAGCCAGCAACTCTTCATACGTTGCTGGTGCTTTTTCTATACCGGCTTTCGACAATGCTTCTTGGTTGGTGTAAAGCACGATAGTAGATGAGTTCCAAGGCTGTGACATGAGTTGGTTGTCAGCACTTTGGTAGTATCCCTTGGCTCCGGAAATATAGCTATTCCAGTCAACATCGCTATAGCTAGCCTCCAGCGGCTTAAAGATATTCGACATCATGATGTCCATGGTACCGACTTCATAAAATTGCATCAGCGCAGGGTGGTTTTTCGAGCGTACAGAAGCGACTGCTTTTTGCATCGCGACTTCGTAATCCCCCTGGAAAATACACTCCACTTTATTATTGGATTGTGCGTTGAAGTCGGCACAGACCTTATCTACGACATCCCCACCTATGGAGTGCCAAAATTCAATTGAGGTATCAGCTTGCGCTGCTGATGCCGAGGCAACCAATGTCAGTGCCGTTGCGATTGCAGAAAGTTTCATTGTCATCCCTTAATATGACTCTTAATGTGTGTTAATAGTCTAGCACCACTAATATGACGGCAAGATGTCATTAAGATTTCTGTTTTTATTTCTTTTATTTAGTCTCTGCAGAGTAATAGCAGTAAAAGCCATGGCCTTTATCCTCAGTATTATTATAAGGTGCTGATAAATAATGCTTGTGCTGCTAGGAGGCTAAACACTTACATGGTCAGTTTTGGCCATAATGAAATGGATTTCAGTTGCGAAATTGATTTTTATAACACATTAGGTGTAATAATGGTGTCATTTTTGTTCCGTAGAGTGGGCAGCATCGAAATATGCCCTGATGAATGTTTTCCAAAGGGCTGCACCATTTTACCGTTAAGGATGTCTATGCAGGCGGTGTATAAAAAGCGGTGGCTGACGCTTTGGTTGGCGGGTCCGCAGTTATTGTTACTGTTCTTATTTTTCTATTTACCGATCTTCAAATCAATTGAATGGTCATTTACGTTACAAGCCCCTTTTGGTGGGCAGAGTGTCTTTGTTGGATTAGATAATTATCGTGAGGTGTTTTCAGATCCAGAGTTCTATCGTAGCTTTTGGCTGACCATTAAATTTATGGTTATCGGCTCAAGCCTGTCAGTATTAGTCCCTCTTGTCCTTGCCATTGCTGTTGATCGTAAAATAAAGCTCTCCCGTCCAGCCAGGAATTTTCTGGTATGGCCAAAGGCGGTTGCCGGTGCTTCTATAGGTGTTGCTTTTGCTTTTATCTTCAACCCATTTGTAGGGGTATTGTCATTTCTCAATGATATACACCCAGATCTTTGGCAACCGGGTATGAACGGTAATCATGCCTTTACCATGTTGATAATTGCCCATGTTTGGGGGGGGATCCCTTTTAATTTCATCATTTTCCTTGGTGGCTTACAGGCGATTCCGCAGTCATTGACGCATTCTGCTGCGATGGACGGGGCAGGGCCTTGGCGGCGTATCATCGATATATACCTTCCACTTCTGACGCCACAGCTATTCCTTAGCTTGGTGCTTGAAGTCACAGATTCAGTAGTGTCGGCATTTGCGCTTATCGCCAGTATGACTCAGGGCGGCCCAGGTGGTTCGACTAAATTACTGGTGTACAAAATCTATGAAGATGGTTTTCGCGGGCTGGATTTATCAGGTGCATCAACACAAACCGTCATTCTGACTGCCTTGGTACTGAGCCTTGCTTTGGTCCAGTTCCTGTTTCTTGAGAAGAAAGTGAAGTACGAGCGCTAACCATGATAGAGAACTCAAAAAGTATCGATAGGGTGGCTAGCATCATCCTGTTTCTGGGGATGGCGTTTGTTCTATTGCCAATCTATTTGGTGATTACGACCGCTACCCACTCCTATGAGACCTTCCTGCGAGAGGGTTTGCAGTACCTGCCAGGACCTGAGTTGTTAAACAACCTTCGGGCGGTAATGGAAAATACCAATTTGGTGCCTCAAATTGGCAACAGTTTGATTATTGCTTTGATGTCGGCAACAGGAAAAACCGCTTTCTCATTTCTTGCTGCTTTCGGCATCGTTTATTTCAGGGTTCGTTACGGGACGGTGATTTTCTTTCTGATTTTGATGTCGACCATGGTGCCTCTCGACCTGAGGATTGTTGCAAGCTATGAAGTTGCTTCGAATATTCTGGCACCGCTCAATACCCTGTTCAATGTATTAGGAGTGAATGCGCTGATCAGTATGGTTCGTGGTACGCCGGTATTTTTAGAGTTAAGCCTTATTGATACCTACTTCGGTATGGCTGCACCTATTCTGGCGTCGGGGACTGGCACTTTCTTGTTCCGTCAATCGTTTAAAACGATTCCCCCGTCTTTGATTAATGCCGCCACAATGGATGGCGCTGGACCGATCCGCTTTATGATTGACATTTTGTTGCCGATTTCGAAAACCAGCATTATTTCATTGTTTGTATTGATGTTTATGGGAGGCTGGAACCAATACATGTGGCCATTGGTTGTTGCTTCCAAACCAGAAATGGAGACAGCCCTCATTGGTCTGGTCAAGTTGAGCACTGTCGTTGATGGAGCGACTCCTGATTATCCCATGGTGATGGCCGGTGCCATCCTGGTCAACATTATTCCTGTTTTGATGATTGCCGTAATGCAGAAGTACATCGTCAAAGGCTTAACGCTCTCGGAGAAGTAACATGAGCAAATTACTAGATAATATTCGTGATCACGCCCAAGGTATTGAACTGAAGGGGATCAAAAAGTCTTACGGCAGCAATGTTGTTATTCCTGAGTTGGATGTGGCGATTGAAGCCGGTGAGTTTGTAGTGATACTCGGCCCTTCTGGTTGCGGTAAATCAACCACAATGAATATGATTGCGGGATTGGAAGAGGTGGATCGAGGCTCAATCTGTATCGGACAGCGCGAAGTGCAAGATCTCGAACCCAAGGAACGTGGATGTGCCATGGTGTTCCAGAATTACGCCCTATATCCACATATGACGGTAGCGGACAATATCGGCTATTCACTTAAAATCCGCGGTATGAACAAAACGGAGAGGATGGCAAAGGTTGCAGAGGTCGCCAAAGTAGTCTCGCTGCAAGATTACCTTGAGCGCTTACCCAGTGAGCTTTCTGGGGGGCAGCGTCAAAGGGTAGCGATAGGTCGGGCAATTGTTCGCGAACCAAGTGTTTTATTGTTTGATGAGCCACTTTCCAACCTAGATGCCAAACTTCGCCATGAAATGCGTATAGAGTTATCACAGCTGCACGAGCGTATTGGGGCGACATCTGTGTTTGTTACCCATGATCAGGTAGAGGCAATGACGCTGGCTGATCGCATCATGATATTGAATAAAGGGCATCTGGAACAATTTGATACGCCGAAGAATGTATACGATAAGCCGGCCACCGTTTTTGTCGCTAACTTTATTGGCTCGCCTGCTATGAACCTGATTAATAACATAGAGCGCGATACACCGCTTTGGCAGCACTGTCATTTGGGGTTGTTGGATAGTGCTTCGGGTAATGAGATTATCGCGGGAATCCGCCCTGAACATATAGAAATTGTCACTGAAGGAGGGATGTCGGTAGCAGTGAAGTACATTGAAGATTTGGGAGCTTACAAGGTGATTACCGCTGTTCTCGATTGTGGTCAAGAACTGATGGTGTCGACACCTCTGGGCCTGGATGAAGCACATCCAGAAACGCTCCGTATTGCCTTCCCGGCCGAAAAGTTACATTACTTTGATCGCCAGTCAGGTTTGCGCCTTTGACTTCCTTATAGGGAATGAAAACGAGTAAAGGCGAAACAGATATAAGGTAAATGATGGAAATAACACTGCAATTAAAAGATCGGGTAGTGGAGGTCATACGCCTCGCTGCCAAAGAACTCATCCAGTCTCGCTTCCGCTTGCTTGATGAGAGTGAGATTGCGACAAAAACGTCGGCAACTGATTTGGTGACTGAGTGTGATACTCAAATCGAACAGGCACTAGAACTTGGGTTGCAAGCACTGTTTCCCGGTTTCACTGTTATTGGTGAGGAAATGGCCTCTCAGCAAGGTCTAGATTCAATGGCGATCAATAGCCTGAATAAATCTGTGATTATCGACCCGATTGATGGGACCTATAATTTTGCCCATGGTATTTCGCAATGCGGGGTAATGGTTGCTGTTAGGGAGGATGGCAGAACTCAGCTTGCTGTTTTATATGATCCTCTGCTGGATGATTGGGTTTGGGCTATTCGCGGGCAGGGGTGTTATTGGCAAAACAACAATGGCTTCGTCAAGCGACTGCAGGTCCCCTCGCGCGAAGCCAACCTTGGGCAGATATCGCCTTTTTTATTCGATGAACAACAACGGGTTTTGGTGCTTGGCCTTATGGCAAACTACGACCGGGTGATTTCTGTGGGTTGTTCATGTCATGAATATCGTAATTTGCTATTTGGTGGCGCAACATTTTATCTCACCCAGCGGGCGATTAAGCCTTGGGACCACTATGCGGGGTTGTTGGCCGTTGCAGAAGCAGGTGGTTTTGCTGCTTATCTTGATGGTAATTCCGCAGATAATGTCACTGCTGGATGTAACCTATTGGTGGCAAACAGTAAGCAAAAGTGGCAAGATTTGGCCGTGAAAATGAAAAAAGTCTTGCTCAAAGAGCAGGAAAATCAAGGTTATGCATAAAGTGAAACTGGATACGCTACAACTGTCCGACAATGAAAAACGTATTATTGATATTGTTTGGCCTGCAGATGTGATTACACGGAGTGAGGTGACTTCGAGTGTACCTTTCACCCAACAATCGACCCACCGCATTGTTGAGTCTCTTTTAGAGAAGGAAGTGCTGTGCCTTGGCGAAACACTGGCGCGAGGTAGGGGGAAGCCAAGCCCCGTCATCGCACTTAATTCAGCGCGATTTTATACCCTAGGCTTAAGTTTTAAGGACAGCGGCATTTATATGCGATTGGCCAATATCCGTGGTGAGTCGATGTTTGATGGTGTGCTTGATGTTGAAAACCAATTTAACGGTGAGGCTTTTGGGCAAATAGCTGACAAAGTAAATGAACAACTAGCGACGCTTGAGATAGCAAGTGCTCAACTGTTAGGGGTTGGTGTATCTATTCCAAGCTATAGAGTTAGCTTTCAAGGTGAATCCGAGGTATTCCAGGGCTTTGGTCAATGGCCGCAGTTGGATTATGCCGCTGAGTTAGAGCGGGTCTTCGGGTTGCCGGTATGGGTTGAAAACAACGCTAACTGTGCTGCAATCGCAGAGCTTATGCTGGGAAAAGGCAGTCAGTATCCTAGTTTTCTTTATCTCTCGTTTGGCCATGGTTATGGCAGTGGCCTTGTTTGGAAGAAAGAGTTGATGTCTGGCGGTTTTCGCAATGCTGGGCAGATCGGTCGTACTTTTACTCAGCAGGAACGCAAATACCGCCCGGCAATGGCTAACTTACGAGGTTATTTTAACGAGCAGGGTGTCGATTTTTCTGCAGGGATAGACATTGCTGTTGCGCAGAATATGCCGCTAGTTCTCAATTGGTACCAAGAGGTTGAGCCGGTGTTGATCCGTTCGCTGAGGTCATTTATCGGGGTGTTTGACCCTAGTGCTATCGCCATTGGTGGGAGTGCCCCTAAAGCAGTTAAGCAGCTGTTCGAAGTGACGATAAACAAAGTACTTGGCGAGCAGCTCCTTATTGGTTATACCCCACCAACAATTTACTACAGTGAGATTGCTGAGTGGGCAGAAGTGAAGGGAGCTTCATTGCTACCGGTGAAAAAAAGGCTAATGAGCGCATTTGTGCTATAGCCCCTTCTCATGCAAAAGGCACCTGAATAAGTTTCAAGTGCCTTTAGCTATAAACGAATAAGCTTCACAGCTCTTGCATCAACTGGATGTGAACTATCCATTGCTAATGAATTTTTGACGCACAATTGTTGGTGTCGATAGGAAATCATTCGATACATAATCGGTTATTGCAATTGTGTTCATGGTAAAACTGGAGATTCGAACAGGTTTCTTAATGGATTTAAATCTAGCCAAAATTTTTGTCGCTGTTTACCGAAATGGTTCCTACACACAAGCAGCTGAAGAACTCAACATAACTCAACCCGGAGTAAGCTTGGCCATTAAGCGGTTTGAAAAAGAGCTTGGTGTCCAACTGTTTGTCCGAGATGGTCGCTCTATAGCGCCAACTGCCAGAGCAAACCAAATTATAGAATCACTTGAATCTGCTTTAAATCTGTTTAATGGTGTGTTTGCAACTGAAAGACAGGTACAAGTTTATGCTGTTGAGGCTATTTTACACCTACTCGGTAAAGTAGAAGGTGTGAAATTTACTATTCCCCCAACGAACCAACAGCTATCGTTGAGTGATCTAAGAAGTAATAAGGTTGAGATGCTTATCGATAATGTCCATACACAAGATCCTGCATTTCGTACAGAGCCTCTTCCAAAACAGAAAATTGTGGTTGCTTGTAGTAAAAATCACCCTCGCCTTACTGGTGAAACAATCACGAAAAAACAGTTTTATCAAGAAGATCATGTTGTTCTAAAAACCCGTCGAGATGGAAGCCAGCTTATCGACATTCTTACGCCAGACGATTTGCAACCACGCTCTGAAGTTATGGAAGCAGCCTCTCTTTCTGGTGTTGCATTACTGGCGTCGAGTACAGATTGCATCTGTTGCTTGTCCCAACCTTTCGCTCAGATGTGGGCAGATAAGCTCAGTTTGAAAATTTTAGAGCTCCCTTTTGAATCTACCCTTATTCCGTTCCACCTTGTTTATCACCGTCGTTTTATCGACGATCCACACCATAAAAAAGTCAGAGAAAAGATCAAGAATATGTTGAATTACACATAACTGCGAGTTATGTGTTTCATTTTTACTATCGTCTAATTCTTCTCGCTTCGATTGCATAGAATGCTCATCACTGCCTGTGGTGTAGCAACACTCTTGCTATGGCTGCCATCTAAACCAATTTAGATAATGTGAAAGAATAAGACTATGAAAAAAACATTAAAGTTCTGCCTTGCCTCGTGTATTTCTCTAGCATTAACTGTCCCTGCAGTTCAAGCTGTTCCGTGGACTCACTACGATCAAAACCCAGAACACACACCTGTGACCTTGCCAAATGGCGCAGTTGCTGACCTTGGTGGTTTAGCTAAATTAGCACAAGTTACTCGTACTCAAGGGGAAGTACGTGCAGAACAAATTGCTGAAAACGTTCACATGATCTATGGCGTATTTTACGGACCAGCAATCATTGAACGCCCAAATGGCTTGATCGTCTTCAACACTGGTGAACACGTTGAAGACGGTGAATTGTTCCGCAAAATTATTCGTGAGCAAATAAGCGAGAAACCTATTCTCGCGGTGTTTTACGACCACTCTCACTATGCGAAGGGTACAACTACCTTGCTAGATGGTGATGACGCAATTGTGGGCGGCCATCCTGATACTAATGCGATTATGGCTGCCGCAGAAGGCTTGGCTAACCCGAATATTGCTGAAATGGGCGTAGTACTTAATGCTCGTAGTGATATTCACTTTAGTGCTTATGTACCAAAAGAAGGTGCAGACGCACCAGCTGCTGGTGCGGACTTAGACTTCAGTAAGCCAAGCGGTTTCATGCCGGTTGACACACCACTTGCTCACGGTGAAGAGATCGTTATCGACGGCCTTAAAATTCAAGCTCTCCACGAAGTTACCGATGCTCAAGACACAATCACTTACTGGATCCCAGAGCTGGAAGTAGTCGTTGATAACGCTATGTGGCCTGTATACAACATGTATACACTTCGTGGTGACCGCTACCGTTCACCGAAAGAGTGGATGGCATCTATCCGTACTATTCGTGACTTGGAGCCTGAAATCGTTCTCAACACTGGTGGTGGTGCAACTGCTTACGTAGGTAAGCAAAACGTTATCGACTCAGCTAACGCACTTCACGATGGTATGGCGTTCATCTATGACCAATCTATTCGCTTGACCAATAAAGGGATTAAACCAGAAGAGTTGCGTCACCACATTGAGATGCCTGAGAGCCTCGTTGCATTTGATGTAGTAAATGAAGGTTACGGTCAATGGGATTCTTTCCCTCAAGCATTCCCACTAGAAAACCAAGGTTGGTTCTCTGGTTATGCTGAAGACATGCATAGCCTACCAGCTAAAGAGAAAGCAAAACGCACCGTTGAGTTCATGGGTGGCGAAGAGCGTGTATTCAAAGAGTTCAAACGTGCATTTGAAGCAACAGAACTACTTTGGGCTAAAGATCTAATGGTTGACCTATACTACATCGACCCAGCTAACGAAACATACCGTCAATCATTGGCCGATACGTTCCGTGCGCTCGGTCAACGTTCACCAGGTTCAATCGTACGTAACTTCTACCTAAGTGGTGCTCGCTCTCTTGAAGGTGACGAAAGCGTAACCATTACTGGTGTTGAGTCTGCAAAGTGGATTTCTGCAGATGTTTCACGTGCTGTAAACCACCTACGTGTTCGCATTCTACCTGAAGCCGCAGCAGGGTTGGATCATGTTATTGCTTTCAACATTGATGGCGAAAGTGCTGGCCTGCATGTGCGTAACTCAATTGCCGAGTTTGTCGCAAACCCAGCAGAGCACTATAAAAAACCTGACGTAACAATCAAGCTGACAACTGAAGAGTTCATTGACTACTTCCAAGGCCGTAAGACAGTTAAAGGCTTAGAGATGTTTGATACATACCAGCACGTTCCAATGTACCCAACTTCACGCTAGTTAGTTGACAAGTAGATAGTAAAAGTAAAGGGGACAAACATCCCCTTTTTAATTAGTTATAAGGGCTGAGGTTGGGAAAAATACAACCCTCACCTTATCAAATGAAGAGAAGATCAATGAAAACAGTATTTGCATATATCATGCATTGGTCTGTGATTGCGGCAGGTCATTTTAAATTTTTACGCCCAGTGATTCGCAAGGGAAACGATATTATCGCTTCGTTGGCTTACAAGACATATCTTAAACATGGTGAAGCCGGTTGGGACAAATTTTGGATCCCAGCGATGACTAAATTTGGTGAAATTCGCGCACCTTACATTAAAAAAGTGATGAATATTGATGTTAATGATCCTGCTCAAATTGGTCGTTTCCACGATTTTGAAGATCCAATATTTGGAGTAACTGGCCATTGGGAAATGACGGAAGATGGTCACCCTCTACGTGTTGAAACAGGGTGTGAGTTATGTGACCACATCATGAAAATCACGAATGGAAAAGGTTGTCCCGCGTTTTGTGAAAAAGTGGTTTACGCGCTTGAAATGGGCACGGGTACTGCGATGAATGACACCTATTACGTTGAAATTGATGGTCTTCTAGCCGGGGGCGATGACTCTTGTCGTTTTATTCACAAACTTAAAACCACAAACACGTCCTCGTCATCAGAAGCATAATCCCGTTACTTAATGGTTAGGAGGCAGTAGTAATGTCATTTATCAAGAATTATCTAGTGAGCATGTTACTCTGCTTTCCTTTATCTGTTTTTGCTTGCGCTTACCATATTGGTGGCGAATCGGAAGATGGACCAATCTTGCCTGGCAGTACAGACTTGGTATTCAATACCTTCTATGCACAACAAAAAGGCAGCATTGATACTTTAGAGCCGTTAGAGGGTATGCAGGGATATTTCAGGGTTTCTTGGTGG
Source organism: Photobacterium sp. BZF1 (assembly GCF_014349205.1). Lineage (NCBI taxonomy): Bacteria > Pseudomonadati > Pseudomonadota > Gammaproteobacteria > Vibrionales > Vibrionaceae > Photobacterium > Photobacterium sp. BZF1. The sequence goes on along the minus strand of NZ_JACSOF010000052.1, from coordinate 1,222 downwards.
TTAAATTTACTCTTTCAGCAACTAGAAAATGCTGGGATACATAATGCCTATGTCGTGATTGCAGATGTTCAACTGTGGTCAAAAATGGGGGAAAAAACGCAATTTAATCGCGGTATTGATATAGAGGCTCCGGAAGATCGCTCAAACACCATTATGCTATCGGAAGCGGCATTAAGCGCATTGGTCACTGAAACCATTGATATTCCGCAGGCAATCAATCTCGGTTTACTTCGGGTTTATCAGGATAACTTAGGTTTTACAGGTAAGCTTCTTCAATCTCGTCATCATTCTTAAAACAGCTTTGCCCCTCTACAAAACCTTGGCTTGAATCAACATCTTATTAGCAAAATCACTGACTCAGAAATGTGCCAGAGCCGATCACGGCAAACAAGTTTTGCCCCAAACCATCTCAGCCCCAACGAAATGTCGAACCAACCACCACAATGGGAGGCCAAATTAATCTAATCCGCACAAGAAGCCTTAGCTCGCTGAGGGCGTAATCAATCCGTAGGGAATTTTTGTTTCTGGTGGAGAACACGCATAATTCTGATAATGTCACCTTCTATCCAATAGGAGACGATCATCGAAATCTCAGGAATTATAAGTAGTCGCCCGCGAATGCCGTCTCGTTGTACTCCCATTAGAGGTTGCTCGAGCAAGTTTTCTACTCTTGTCTCAATGAGGCTGTCAGTTTTCTCTGCCGCATCAGGGTTGAAGTCATAGAGAAACTCAAAGATCTGTTCACGATCATCAAGTGACTCTTCTTCCCATAAAATCATTGCTTTCCTCGATTTCGGATTCTGGCTTTGCGCTCTTCCATTCGAGATTTAGCAGTTTGGTGCTCAACAAAAACGGATTTTCCTGAGTCAAATTTCTCAAATGCTAGGTTTACTTGTTCAGTTAGCCATGCATCGTGAGATAGTGTTTTTCTTTGTTGTTCAGCGAGTTGCTCTGTAAGTTCACGGCAAGCATCACTCAGCGTGCGACCTTGGCTCTCAGCCATTTGTTGAGCTAGACGTTTTGTTTCCTCATCAACACGGAATTGAATTCTTGTATCCATATCATGATATGTCTCTTTATTGATGTGTGTACAAATGTTAGCACTGGCTTTTTCGGAGAGCAACTAACAAATAAGGATACGTGTCGCGCAGCCGACACTTCTATCCGGTTGTTGGACAAGCCCGTGTAGCCTTATTAAGTAAATTGCTTGGTTGGAACTTGA
>NZ_JACSOF010000051.1:0-39757 GCF_014349205.1 Photobacterium sp. BZF1 | reverse complement strand
GAGTGCCCACACAGATTGCATGGTCAAATTGTTAAAGAACAATCCGCTACGTTGCCGGCTTAAGTTGCCGTGCTCCGTGTCGGTGAGGTGGCATTATAGGGAGAGAATTCCAGAGGGCAATAGTTTTTTTGAGAAAAAAGACCGAGCGGTCAAAGTTTAAACAAAGCGCTTATTTTCGACTATTTTATGGCTTTCTCTACTGAGGAGATCAATCAAATTCACTGTATTTTGAGATAACCGTCTCAAGGCTAACAGCTTGAGATTGCTCCAGGCGGTCTTTCCAGCTAACCCATACAGTGATCTTTTTCGTGTCAGGTACAGGAGAGTTGTCTATAACAGTAACTTCCCGAGTCGCTGTGAATGTGGCCATGGAAACGGATTCTGTTTGGCTCACTATAGAGCTATAAGCTATGGTCCCACCGGCAGCACTCTGCGCGCGGGTCCGGAATTGCTCTAACTTTTCTTCTGCCAAATACAACGCGTCTAAAGTCTTCAACGCATTTTCAGCCTTTACCTCCATAAAAGACTGCATCTTTATCAAGCCCATCACACCCACAGTCATAATAGTAAGAGCAATGAGTACTTCTATAAGGCTGAAGCCACTTTGTTTAGAAGTCATGCCAAGAGCCTTCTTGCCATTTAATCGTTACAAGGTCTTCAAGTGCTTGCTGATAGACATCTCCGTTAAAGCTAAAATTAACACTACCTCTAATTTTAGCTGTTAGTCCAGGAGCATCCATAACATAACCACCACTAGGGAAAAAAGAACCATTCTGGAAGTATGCAACCCTGCCTTTTTCAGCCTCAGATAAATCTCCTCCAGAAGACATCTGGTCCCATTGTTCATTTGTGGGCATAAAGCTACTCGCTGGAGACTTAAAGTGATAAATAAGCGCGTCTAACTTATGCGAACCATTTACGGCTAAAATGCCATCCTGTACAACAATAACAGCTCCGGGACTTCCAGATTTATCAATACTCTCTTGGATAGCGCTGACATTCATACCTAAATCACAATTGCCTTCAACCCAAACACGCAGATCACCTTTTGCAATAATATTGGCAATATCTGATGCGCATTCTTTAGAGCCAACAACTATTGCCGATTTATCTCTGACTGTTTGCCAGTTTTTTCTATCTGTAAAGAAGACATCCTTAAATGCATCATATTGAGAAGAAATTTTTTGATAATCGTTGCCAAACTCCCGAGGTTTGTCCTGTGTTAAATTGATTTCATTATTATGAACAGTAGACTGATGGCTACTCTTGCAAGAAGGCCAACTTGAAGCGTCATCGTGAAATCCATCATAAGGTGGAAAATTCCAATCTAAACCTTGATTAACTACTGTTCCAACGATTTCAACTTTACCTGCATACCTCATTAGTACACATTCATAATCATCTCCGGCTTTCTTACCAGGGTCTGGGTAAAACGTAAAAGTACCGCCATCGGCATCCAGTATTAAATCTGATGTCGCCTTGATCGCCCCCGGTAACCTATCGCCACCAATAACAATATTTCTTTGAATATTAGCCCTAGCACTACCAAGCTCAGTTGCTGATAAGACCTTATAAGAATTCAAGGCAATACTTGAAATGGATAAATTGAGATTTTGAAAGTTACATGTAGAGTCAAAATAGTTTGGATTAGTAATTACAGATAGATCTGGTTCAAGCATTACTTTAGAAAAACTACACTCCAATCCACCCTCAGCCAACCAATGAGCCTTCCTCGCCATCACTTCATTCTGAGTACGCTTTATCTGGTAGAAGATGTTTTTGTACGATGACAAGGAGAAGATCAAAGATACGACCAATAACATGACAGTCACTAACAATGTCGCTAAGCCTCTCTGCCTTTTCATCAATACCAGTTCCTTGTTTTAACCTTGATGATTTTTGACACGCTAAACTCATCATTCCGTGTAGATGCATCCAACTGAATAGTTAAAAGCTGGCTACTTACCGTTCCCGCATCTAATGACTTCTCCTGTACTTCAAACTTCGTCACCTTCAACTGGCCGTAATCCAAAACTGAATGGCCGTTTTTACAAACTCCCGATGTGTCAATTTCTGAACTTTTTGTCATAAATACACTAAGGCGATCACCGTTTAGGTAATACGAGCGAAAGTGTTTATTAATACCATCGTTATAACCATATCCAATACACGTTGATTTACCACCATCTGGGTCATCGAGATAAACCGTTTTCGTTGCGCCACTTAGGATAAGAGTCGATGACGCACCAGAGGCAAATCCAGCACGTAATATGTCATCTTTTATCAATCGCAAAGCATCATTAGTATCTTGCGCCAACATCAACTGCAGCGAACGTTTTGATGAGCTATTAAAACCAGAGATGAAGACCGAAGTGACCGCAGCTAAAACCATCAACGAAACCGAGGTTGCTACAAGTAACTCGATAAGACTAAAACCCAAATCAGCTTTCGGGGCAGGTGCCATATCCATAGCCTCCACTTTCGCTACACACATACAGCCTGCCAGTCATATTGCTGGCCTTTACTCTTACCTTATCCTTTTCCCCCGCAGACAATACAAAGCTACCATTATGATTGGGCCGCCCGGTCATCGAATCAAACAAGACATTAGTTACTGGAAAAGTCTTATAAACTGAAACCTTGGTAAATTGCTCCCCTTTGACTTCAGCAATAACCTCATCACTCATCGAGGTTTTAGCCTGTATACGCCAATCTGGCTTAGTACCTGTTGCAGAGTTAATGGCAACTTCTTGGATATCAACAGTAATCACCTCGCTGCGCATAACAGCCTCAGACTTAGCCTGAGCCATCAACCACTCAATCTCAGTAGCCAGGCGTTTGATCTGACTACTGTGGATCAAGTGCTCAAATGATGGTGCTGCAGAACCAATTAATATAATCAATACGGCCAATGCGAGAAGTAATTCCAACAACGTAAAACCGCCGTTTCGTCGCGATATTTGCTCACGACAGTGAACCTTACTTTCCATTTCGCGCCCCACTCCCCACTTCAAACTAATTCGCATCTAACCCAGCAGATACACCTTGATTCATATGCTACCACCCAGCCAGAATAACCACAGCGAAGCAAGGACGACTTATCGAGTGAGTTCGAAATTTTCGGAGATACAAGGGAATGAACCAGCAAAAAGGCATGACACTGGTCGAAATATTAATTGCAGTAGGCGTTATTGGCATTTTGAGTGCAATCGCCTACCCGTCTTACCAACAACAGACATTGAAAGGTTACCGATCGCAAGCGATGGCAGATTTGATGAAAATACAATTAAGGCTGGAAGAGCAATACACACAACATGGTGACTACAAATTTGATCTGACGGTTAGTGCTGGAACGTGTTCTTTTTGTGAAACCGAGCCTAGCCGTTACCAATTTTCCATAGATGACAGTGGTAGTACACCAGCCGAACGCTACATATTAGCGGCGAAACCACAAAAGAGTTCAGGCCAACACAAAGATGCCTGTGGGGTACTCTATCTTAACGCTATCGGAATGGGGTCATCTGAAAGTGACACGAACTGCTGGTAAAAAAATAGCCAGCACTTAGGCTGGCTATTTGGATACGATAAAGATGACTGAATTAACCAGTCAGATCATCGAAGAACTTCTTCACACCGTCAAAGAAACCTTCAGCCTTTGGCTTGTGCTTCTTTGCCGCTTTACCGCCAAGGGTTTCTTCAAGTTCCTGTAGCAACTCTTTCTGGCGTGAGCTCAAGTTAACTGGCGTTTCAACAACCAGCTTACAGATAAGATCACCCATTGCGCCACCGCGTACTGACTTCACGCCCTTACCACGCATGCGGAACATACGGCCAGTTTGTGTTTCAGAAGGGACTTTCAGGTTCACACGACCATCAAGGGTTGGGACTTCTACCTCACCACCCAAAGCAGCCATCGTGAAGCTCACAGGCACTTCGCAGTATAGGTTGTTGCCATCACGCTCGAAGATATGGTGCTGAGCAACATGGACCTGTACGTATAGATCGCCAGCAGGTGCCCCGAACTCCCCAGCTTCGCCCTCACCAGATAGACGAATACGGTCACCCGTATCCACACCTGCAGGAATTTTAACAGACAGAGTTTTGGTTTCTTCTTTGCGGCCCTGGCCGTGACACGTACCACAAGGCTCTTTGATGATCTTGCCGCGACCGTGACAGTGCGGACAGGTCTGCTGAACAGCGAAGAAGCCCTGGCGCATCTGCACCTGGCCGCTACCGTGACAGGTACCACATGTGGTTGCGGATGTACCTTTCTTAGCACCGGAACCATCACAGGTATCACAGTGAACCAAGGTAGGAACACGGATCTCTTTGCTGCAGCCGCGAACCGCTTCTTCCAGTGTCAGTTCCATGTTGTAGCGCAAGTCGGCACCGCGTTGAGCGCGCTGCTGGCCACCACGACGGCCACCGCCACCGAAGATATCGCCAAACACATCACCGAAAATGTCACCGAAGTCAGCACCACCGCCGAAGCCGCCGCCACCGCCCATACCGCCTTGCTCAAAGGCTGCATGGCCGTACTGGTCGTAAGCTGCTTTTTTCTGAGGATCCGTTAGGATTTCGTATGCAGTCTTAACTTCTTTGAATTTCTCAGCCGCCTGCTCGTCACCCTGGTTACGGTCAGGGTGGAACTTCATTGCAAGGCGCTTGTAAGCCTTTTTGATATCACGCTCTGACGCATCACGACTTACGCCCAGAACTTCGTAAAAATCTCGTTTTGACATACTTATCTGTCACCTGCCTTAATACAGCTACGGGCGCAAGAGTAAACTCCAACGCCCGCGCTCAACTAAGAATAAGAATTAACTATCTTATTTCTTGTCGTCTTTAACTTCTTCGAACTCAGCGTCAACTACGTTGTCGTCTTGCTGCTCTTGCTGTGGTTGTTCGCCACCAGCTTGTGCCTGCTGTGCTTGAGCTTGCTGCTGAGCGATTTCCATTAGCTTCTGAGAAGCAGCGATTAGCGCCTGAACTTTAGCGTCGATCGCTTCTTTGTCTTCGCCTTTACGTGCTTCTTCAAGCTCGTTTACAGCCGCTTCGATAGTCGCTTTGTCTTCAGCTGGAAGTGCATCGCCTGCTTCTTCGATCTGCTTGCGAGTACCGTGAACAAGCTGGTCAGCTTGGTTACGTGCAGTTACCAACTCTTCGAACTTCTTGTCCGCTTCTTTGTTAGCTTCTGCTTCTTGTACCATTTTCTCGATATCTTCGTCGCTCAGACCGCCAGATGCCTGGATAGTGATCTTCTGCTCTTTACCTGTGCTCTTATCTTTTGCAGATACGTGCAGGATACCGTCGGCATCAAGGTCGAAAGTTACTTCGATTTGAGGCATACCGCGAGGTGCAGCGTTGATACCTTCTAGGTTGAACTGACCAAGAGACTTGTTGTAGCCCGCTTGCTTACGCTCACCCTGTAGAACGTGGATAGTTACCGCGCTCTGGTTGTCTTCAGCTGTTGAGAACACCTGGTTCGCCTTAGTAGGGATAGTGGTGTTTTTCTCGATTAGCTTAGTCATTACGCCACCCATGGTTTCGATACCAAGAGATAGTGGAGTAACGTCTAGTAGAAGAACGTCTTTAACGTCACCAGCAAGAACACCGCCCTGAACACAAGCACCAACCGCTACAGCTTCGTCTGGGTTCACGTCTTTACGTGGCTCTTTGCCGAAGAACTCAGAAACCTTCGCCTGAACCATAGGCATACGAGTCTGACCACCAACTAGGATAACGTCAGTGATGTCGCCTACAGATAGGTCTGCATCCGCTAGAGCAACTTTTAGTGGCTCTAGAGAGCGCTGTACTAGGTCTTCAACTAGAGATTCTAGTTTCGCACGAGTCACTTTGATGTTCATGTGCTTAGGACCAGTCGCATCTGCAGTCACGTAAGGTAGGTTTACGTCAGTCTGCTGTGCAGAAGATAGTTCGATTTTCGCTTTTTCAGCAGCTTCTTTAACACGCTGCATCGCTAGCGGATCGTTCTTAAGGTCGATACCTTGCTCTTTCTTGAACTCGTCAACCAAGTAGTTGATCATGCGGTTATCGAAGTCTTCACCACCTAGGTGTGTGTCACCGTTGGTAGAAAGAACTTCAAACGTCTTCTCGCCTTCAACTTCGTCGATTTCGATGATAGAGATATCGAAAGTACCACCACCAAGGTCGTAAACCGCGATAGTGCGGTCACCGCCCTGCTTGTCTAGGCCGTAAGCTAGAGCAGCAGCTGTTGGTTCGTTGATGATACGCTTAACTTCAAGACCTGCGATACGGCCGGCATCTTTAGTTGCCTGGCGCTGTGCATCGTTGAAGTATGCTGGAACTGTGATAACTGCGCCCGTTACTTCCTCACCTAGGAAGTCTTCAGCAGTTTTCTTCATTTTCTTAAGTACTTCAGCAGAAACCTGAGGAGCAGCCATTTTCTGGCCTTTTGCTTCTACCCAAGCATCACCGTTGTCAGCCTTAACGATTTTGAAAGGCATGATTTCGATGTCGCGCTGTACTTCTTCGTCTTCAAAGCGACGACCGATTAGACGCTTGATTGCAAATAGCGTGTTTTCAGGGTTTGTAACCGCCTGACGCTTAGCTGGCTGACCAACTAGAGTTTCACCGTCTTGGGTGTAAGCGATCACAGATGCCGTTGTGCGCTCACCCTCAGCATTTTCAATTACACGTGGCTTGTCACCATCAAGTACTGCTACACAAGAGTTAGTTGTACCCAAGTCAATACCAATGATTTTACCCATCAGGCTCTCTCCGAAATTCATTTAGCTTACTTGCCAGCCCGTTACCATAACGCCGCTGACAACGCGGTTTCACCCGCAGAAATTGATTTACGATGTCGTATGACTACTAGATAAGGGCAGCCAAATTGTTTTCAAGGGTGACACCGAAAAAAAATTAAAAAAAATTAAAAAAGCCCGCTCGAAGCGGGCTTGTTTCAGTCAACGTCCCACTTAAGCTTGGGTATCGATGTTGCCAGCCGCAGCCTTAGACACCATTACCATCGCTGGGCGAACCACACGGCCATTTAGCTCGTAGCCTTTTTGCATCACCAGCATCACGGTGTTCGGCTCGTGCTCGGCACTTTCCTGGATAGACATCGCCTGGTGGAATTCTGGGTTGAACGCTTCACCGATTGGATTAAGCTGCTTCAGGCCGAACTTCTCAACCGTGCCCATCATGGTCTTCAGGGTTAGGTCAACACCCTCAACCATTGGCTTGATTGCTTCATCGTTCTTGTCTGCCATTTCGATAGCACGTTCCATGTTATCGATAACCGGCAGTAGCTCTTCAGCAAACTTATTCAGAGCAAACTTACGTGCCTTGTCTACTTCCTGCTCGCTGCGGCGACGCATGTTTTCTACGTCAGCACGGGCGCGCAGAACGCTGTCTTGCTGCTCGCGTACTTTGGCTTCGCTAGTTAGCAAAGCAGCTTCAAGCTCAGCGATACGGGCTGCCTGCTGCTCTTCAAGGGTCATTTCAACCACTTCTTCCTCAGCAGATTCAGTTTCAACCGCTTCAACAGTTTGCTCTTGCTGTAGCTGTTCGTCCTGTACTTTTTTCTCTTCGTTGCTCATGCTTTCGCTTCTCCGCCAAGATCATGGTGTTCAATGGAGGATAGAATAATCTGCTCTATCCAAAAAACTTGTATATGCGCATATTATGGGGATGAAGTTCAATGATTCAAGCCGATATCGCTCACAATGCGCGACAAGTGTCTAATCCTGACGCTATACTGGTTCTCTCTTTATTTGTCGGATCATGGACATGACACGCGTTTTCCAAACTATCGCGATAATTGGCAAACCCCGTAACCCCGAAGCCCTACAGACCCATATGAGCCTCTACAAGTGGCTGGTCGAAAAAGGCTATGACGTACTTGTTGACCACCGCTTGGCCAATGATCTGTCATTACCCAAAGCGGCTTTTTGTGATTTGTTGACTATTGGCGACAAGGCTAACTTGGCAATCGTGGTTGGCGGTGACGGCAATATGCTGGGCGCGGCAAGGGTACTGTCCCGCTTCGACATTGCAGTGATTGGTGTTAACCGCGGTAGCCTTGGCTTTTTGACCGACCTTGATCCCGATGCCTTCGAAGACGAACTCGAACAGGTACTTAATGGCGAATACGTGGTCGAAAAACGCTTCCTGCTCGAAGCAGAGGTTCACCGCCATGGCATGATCAAAAGCCGCAATGCCGCGCTAAACGAAGCCGTGCTCCACCCGGATAAAATCGCCCATATGATTGAGTTCGAGGTCTACATCGATGATACCTTCGCTTTCTCGCAGCGCTCGGACGGCCTGATTATTTCAACGCCAACAGGCTCAACCGCTTATTCCCTATCCGGTGGTGGCCCTATCCTGTCATCCGAACTCAATGCTATCTCCCTGGTGCCGATGTTCCCGCATACGCTGTCTTGCCGTCCGTTAGTGGTCGATGGCAACAGCCGGATCAAACTGATGGTTTCACCAACCAACGGCAGTACACTGGAAGTCAGCTGCGACGGTCAGGTATCACTGCCGGTCAGCCCGGGCGATGAGATCCATATCTACCAGAGTCCTGAAACCCTAAGGCTGATCCACCCTAAGAATTACAGCTACTATGAAGTCCTGCGCGGAAAGCTAGGCTGGTCAAGTCGGTTGTTCTAGACAACACCCCAATTTTGCCTCTATCGAAGCCAGCCCTAAGGGTTGGCTTTTTTATTGCCAATTTTCATAACGTTAACCTAAATCAAGCTTTGTTGAAAAAATTTCACCAACAGTACTTTACTGTATGTAGATACAGTATATACTGTATGAAAAAACAGGTGTTGATTTAAACAGGTGAACACATGCTGGCTCATATGACGATCTCAAACTTTGCTATTGTCAAAAACCTTGAATTTGAACTTAAACCGGGAATGACCACTATTACCGGTGAAACGGGTGCAGGTAAGTCCATTGCCATCGATGCACTTGGCTTGTGTTTGGGTGATCGCGCCGAAGCTTGCATGGTTCGCCCGAATGAAGACAAAGCAGAGATCTCTGCTGCCTTTTCATTACTCAACAACCAAGCTGCCCGCCGCTGGTTGGAAGATAACGAGCTGATTGATGGTGACGAGTGTATCTTGCGCCGCGTCATCACCAAGGAAGGCCGTTCGCGTGGGTTCATCAACGGCAGTCCGGTGCCTGCTTCACAGCAAAAAGCGCTGGGGCAACTGCTGATCAACATCCACGGCCAGCATGCCCACCAGCAACTGATGCGCCCTGACTACCAGCAACAAATGCTGGATCAATACGCCGGCCACCACCAGTTGATGGAAAAAACGCGTAACCACTATCAGCGTTGGCGACAGGCCAACAACGAATACAAGCGCTTAGTTCAGAATCGCGAAGAGAACGAAGCGCAGAAACAGCTGATCCAGTATCAAGTCAAAGAGCTCAACGAGCTGGCACTTGCCGAAGACGAGTATGCCGAGATCGAAGAAGAGCACAAACGCCTATCCAATAGCGGCGAACTGGCTGTATCGAGCCAAAATGCTCTATCGGTGCTATATGACAACGAAGATTGCAACGCTCTCAACATGCTGCAATCTGCATGCCATGAAGTCGCTAACCTCGGCGAAATCGATGCAAACCTGAGCGCAATCCCGCAAATGCTAGAAGAAGCCATTATCCAGGTACAGGAAGCGAGCCAGGAGCTGCGCAGCTACCTTGATAACATGGATATGGACCCACAGCGTTTGATGTACCTAGAAGAGCGTCTAGCCAAGATCATGTCTCTTGCCCGCAAGCACTATGTGATGCCGGAAGAGCTATACAGCAAGCATCAAGAACTACTCAAAGAGCTCGAAAACCTTGATTGTAGCGATGAGCGGTTGGAGGAAATTGCGGAGAACGTCGAAAGCCTACGTCAGAAATTCCTGGCAAGTGCCGAGAAGCTCAGCAAGAGCCGCCAACGCTATGCCAAGGAGCTCGACAAGAAGATCTCCGACAGCATGCACCAACTCAGTATGGAAAACGGTGTGTTCAAGATTGATGTTCAGAGCGATGCCGAAGGGATGCTCAGCCCGCTGGGTTTCGACACCATTACCTTCTTGGTCTCGACCAACCCAGGCCAGCCATTGCAGCCGCTAGGCAAAGTGGCATCCGGTGGTGAGCTGTCACGTATCTCGCTGGCTATTCAGGTGATCACGGCACAGAAAGTCGAAACCCCTAGCCTGATTTTCGATGAAGTCGATGTGGGTATCAGTGGACCGACCGCAGCGATTGTCGGCAAGATGCTACGCACCCTAGGTGAATCAACCCAGGTAATGTGTGTCACTCACTTGCCTCAGGTAGCAGGTTGTGGCCACCAGCAAATGTTTGTAGCCAAGAAATCCAGCGCCGGCCAGACTGAAACCAATATGTTCCCGCTGACGCAAGAAGCCCGAGTCAACGAGTTGGCGCGCCTGCTAGGCGGTAGCGAAATCACCGAACGTACACTGGCTAACGCAAAAGAACTGCTTGTTGCGGCATAAATAGAATAAACTTTAATGGGCAGTGCAACTAAATGGTTGTACTATAGTCTCAATTACAGTTTTTTTCTTTACTGCTTTTTTACTTCTGCTCGGGTGTTGTTTATCATCGCTGCAGAATAAAGCGAACTTGCCGGGATGCTATGAGTTGGAAGAACCTTGCTGCCGTGACTTTGGCGGTCAGTTTATTGGGTGGCTGTTCAGTCGTTGAACGACTGGTTTACCGAATTGATATTAACCAGGGTAACTACCTGGAGCAGAAGGATATCGACACCCTTCGATACGGAATGAACAAAGAGCAGGTACAGTTTGTCCTTGGCTCGCCGATGCTGGTAGAACCTGAGTACCCGGATACCTGGTACTACGTGTACTACCACAAGCCGGGCCATGATGAGCCACAACAGAAAAACCTGATCCTGAAGTTCAACGCCCAGAATCAGTTAACCAGCCTTGAAGGGGACTACGAGAAAAGCCCTCAGTTCATGGAGCAATTCAACTAGGGTTGCTTTGCATTACTGGTTACCAGAAAGCAAAAAGCTCGCCGATGGCGAGCTTTTTCATTTGTCCGGCTTAATCACCGGCAGGATCTTATTCGCCCTTGGCAGCCAGAGCCTCTTGCTTGGCTTGTTCAGCACGCTTGCGGCGGATTTCTTTCGGATCAGCCAATAGCGGGCGGTAAATCTCAATTCGGTCGCCGTCATGCACCGTAGCGTCTAGCTTTACATTACGGCTGTAGATCCCGACCTTGTTCTTTTTCAGATCTATCTCTGGGTACAATGCTAATACGCCAGATTGCTCTATGATCTGCTGCACCTGCATGTCCGGCGTCACTGTCACGCGGATCACCTTCTGTACATCAGGTAGCGCATACACCACTTCTACATGGATCAGCTTTTCATCAGAAGTCATAAATTTCTCGCGCACGCTGGGTAAAAGCAGACACCATATTATTGGTCAAGTCGCGGAATACCTTACCAAACGCCGCTTCGACCAAACCATTGGTAAATTCAAAGTCCAGCTTGAGTTCAACCTTGCACGCTTCAGCATCAAGCTCGGTGAAGTGCCAACCACCGACAAGGCGACTGAACGGGCCATCAACCAGCTGCATGGCAATCACACTTCCGTCAGTCAGTTCATTGCGTGTCACAAATGTTTTCTTGATACCGGCCTTAGACACATCCACCGCAGCCATCATATGCTGTTCGGAGCTTTCTAAAATTTTGGTACCAGAGCAGCCCGGCAGGAATGCTGGGTAAGATTCTACATCGTTAACAAGTTCGAACATTTGTTTTGCACTAAATGGGACTAATGCAGAACGGCTGATCTGAGGCATAGCTTCTCCTTACGGTTAAAACGTGCCGCCTGTCCTAGGATTTGTGTACATTGCAGGTGAAACCCTATGACAAGGACAAACCCAATGATACCATTACTGGGCTAACAGCCAAAATAAGCGTGTTTATTGACTTCATCTCATTGATTTATAAATAGACACTTTTCGACCAGCTAGGCTTTTTGGCCGCTGGGACAGCAACATTCAAGAGTATTTATGGCCAAGAAAAAACCAAAGCAAAGTAGCAATACTATTGCCAAAAACAAAAGCGCCCGCTTCGAGTTCGCGATCAGCGACGAGTACGAAGCAGGCATGGAACTCCAGGGTTGGGAAGTTAAGGCAATCCGCTCTGGCAAAGTGAACATTTCGGAAAGCTACGTGTTCCTGCGTAACGGCGAAGCCTTCATCTCGGGTGTACAGATCACCCCACTTAATGCCGCCTCTACCCACGTAGTGGCCGACCCTACCCGTACCCGTAAGCTACTGTTGAACCGCCGTGAGATCGACAAGTTGCTTGGTGCCGTTAACCGTGATGGCGAGACTATCGTCGCCCTTTCCATGTACTGGAAGGGTTCATGGGTTAAACTTAAAGTAGGTACGGCGAGAGGTAAGAAATTACATGACAAGCGTGCCGACAAGAAAGACAAGGATTGGGCACGTGACAAGGCGCGTATCATGAAGAGTAGTCTTCGTTAATCCCTTTCCTGCCAGTGATTTGATGGATTTTCATCCATAAGATTGTTACTGGCAGGGAATTGTATTGACGCTAGGTGAAATTCTGTTACCATCGCCTTAACTCTGGGGCTGATTTAGGATTCGACAGGATCACGAAGGCTTGTGGAGCATGCCGAGGTGCGGTTGGCCTCGTAAAAAAGCCGCAAAAAAATAGTCGCAAACGACGAAAACTACGCACTAGCAGCTTAATAACCTGCTAAGAGCGCTCCTGCCCTAGCTTCCGCTTGTAAGACGGGGACCAACAGGGGTTCAAACCCAAACAAGATAGCGAGGGAACTTTCGACCAGAGAGGTGAACCGCGAAATAGAATTCTGGTATGTATTGGCATGGCGTGTCTTTCCGCAGTGCTCTTACGAGAATATAGAAAGACTAAGCATGTAGCGCCATCTGTTAGACTGATTTTGGACGCGGGTTCAACTCCCGCCAGCTCCACCAAACATACGTATGTTGACGTCTTATGACGTCCTTGAAAGCCCGTTAGGCCATTGGTTTAGCGGGCTTTCTGCGTTTGGAGAGGTTAACTGTTTTCGTGGCTCTGGGTGCGCATTGTTACTTTTTCGCCTAGGACGATCTAAGAAGAGAGTCAATGGCTACTGCCTGCAGCAGCCATTGGTGAATACTAACCAGCAAATAGCTCTTTACTGAAAGTATGCAGTTTCTTACCGGTGATATAGTGTTCAACTAGTTCAGCTGGGTCGAGGTAAAGGCACTTGATTGGCGGGTAACTGGCATCCTCGGTTTCTTTGGTCGAGCGGTTCAGCATATGTGCCGACGTCAAGGGCCCCTTGCCGGGAAAAACGAAAGCATTGCTTACCGATGCGCCCGGACAATACACCTGCAGCGCCTTCGCGTAGAAGAACTGTTTCACAAGATCCGGCCAGCCCGGTGCACTGTCCAAGCCCTGTGCACCGTAATACTTGGCATCGACAACGGCAAAAGTATCGCTTCCCGGCAAACGCAATACTGTATCAGTTCGCTGGCCTTTCGATGCAGCAACCTTTATCGAACCATCGTCAAACCGGTAAGCTGGAACGGAAAGCAGTCGGTTGACGGGGAAATTCCACAGCAGCGACTTATCGAGCATATGTTCCCACATCCCGTGAAAGTGTCGCATACCTATGACTGCACTGCTGGTCTCCTTGTTGCCATGCTCGCAGCGAAGGTATTCGCCCAGCAGCTTGAGTAACCGGATATCCCGTTCGGAATAAACAGATATCAACTCCGAATCGATAGCGCGGAGCTGGGCAGCAACCTTTCCCTTCGGCGGCGGCACATTGAGAATATCCAGTGCAACCGACGCATCCGATCCCGTAACCATCCACCCGTATGCTGCATCAAGCTCACGAATAACACTGGCATGTATTCGAGCAATTTCACAGTCGGAAACATACCGTCGCCTTGTACCATGAACATCAAGGTAGACCGGTCCCCCTTTGCCGGGGAAAGGTACTTCGCGGGAAATCGTGCGCCGCCAATCCGGCTTTCCCATATTCATAACACGTTCCGAAAGGCGCTGGGAATACAGACCGTTGTTGCAATAGTCCTCAAGCAGATCAGAAATAAGGCCAAGCCTACGGCTGCCGATACTACCGTCCCCCTCATCATGCGCATACAGTTTGCTGGAGCGGTCTTCGGAATAACGCCGGATCGCCTTCATAAGCGCCGAGGCAACACGGAAGCCTGCCCTGCTTCCCTTATCGGGTATATCGGAGTTGCGGGGCAGAAATACATGTGCACCATCATCAGCCATGACAACACCGCAGAATGACACGCGCTTCTCATCATTACTCAGCAGATACAAATTTTGCATCTGCTGCTTGAGAGCCGGCGGTAACAACGAGACCGGCAACCTATCAGTATAATGATGCAGCTCACACGCCATATTGAGATTCCGCCGCCTCGTCGGCTTGGGCATAGGCGTCTGAAAGCACCTTCAACCGCTGTTCGACCACCTCGTTAAACACTGCCGCCCCCTGCTCAAACGCCACTACCAGCTGGCCAAAGTTGACCAGCTCTTCGGGCTCCCCGTTAATCGTCACTGAATCGCGGAAGACAACTGTATGCTGGCCATGGCGCAGGACATCATCCCACAGGTACATAAACAGTTTGCCGGTCAGGGTATTTTCAGGACTGGTGCTGAGTTCAGTCTCACTGATAAAGCGATGGCCCAATAGGCGGTCTTCGGGAATATGCTCGGCCGAAAGGCAGTCGTTGATTGCCCGCGCAAAGTCAGCCCAGCGGAAGGACCGGCGGACTTGCCCGTCTGCATCCGACACCATGAACTCCAGCACCCCCTCAGAGGCCTTGCTGTAATCAATCCGCAGATACTCGAACTGCCAGCGGCGCTTAAATGCCGTATCCATCGGCATAACCGCCTGGTCGCTGCTGTTCATGGTTGCCAACAGGGACAGGTTGGGCGGGAGCTTGAGCTTGCCATCCGAAAAGAAATTGTCCGTTTCCGAGTTGAGGTAATGAAACAAATCCGGGTCAGACACATCGATGGAATACGTACTGCTTCCGTCGGCCTCACGATCCAGCAGTTGGAAAATTTCACCGAATACCGCTGCCGCCGCAGCGCGGTTTATCTCCTCGATAACGAGGCTAAAACTCACTGCTGGATGGTTGACAGCCTTGATGACTGCTTCGGTAAATGGACCGGGGCGAAACTGGTAAGCCACGCTGTCTCCAGCCATTACAGGTTTTAGGCAGCCGACAAAATCGCTGTACTGGGTATCGGGGTGGAAGACCGTTCGGATGAGCTGCTTCTCGTCGCGGCCCTGAGAGATCGAATAGCTCTTGCCTGTACCGGGCGCGCCATAGAAAATTTTGTTGAAACCGGTATTTACGAACGGGATTCGGTCCCCGCCGGCTTCACCATCCCCTTGGGCTGTAGGTTCATCACGGACACCGCCGTCTTCATTGCCACCAAGGTACGGGACCGGATTATGGCTCAGGGTATTGAAGTATTCCCTCAGTTCAACCGACTCACTGAATGCCTTCACGACTGTCTGAAGCCGTGATGAGTTTGCGACAATTACCCTAGCTGCTAGATCGAACGATGATTGGAAGACGTCACCTCGGTCAAGGGTCTTGCCATTAGTTTGTTCACTTTGATGTAGAGGTTGGAACCACCAATCTCGATCGGTAAGGAGTTTCTCAAAAAGTTCCTTATTTGGGTCACTGAGATTATTGGTCAAATAGTTTCCGACCTCCTGTCCTACATCTGAAGTAAAGTCCTCTTCATCCGAGGGTAAAGATTTAAAATATTGAGTTATTTGTTGCGTTGAATAACCTTCCTCTCTCAAGTGAGCCTTGAGTGCCCTCAACACAGATTGGTACTCCGACAGGGCAACATCCAGCTGCCAAAAAGTCATGCCGTACCAGAGCAAAGAAGACGGCAAATCAGTCCGCAAGCCTTTATCGTTAATCAAAGTGATTGAAAAAGGGTTGATTTCAAATTTAGACTTTTGCTCTAGCTTACCAAGCTCCCCACTCAGAATTGATGCCAGCTTTTCATCAATATGTATATCGCCGCGGTGAGGCAAACTATCGTATTGACTACGGCAATCTAGAATCACATCATTCAAATCTTTTAGCACAACGCACCTTGCCTGTTCACATATACAGTGCTACCATCCCGGGACAAAAAGCGGATAAGTGAGCCTGTATGACAACTGAAATTCAAAACCAAGCGGACTATATCAAAGACCTAAGAAAAAAGCTGGGACTAGGTCTTACGGAAATGGCTAATTTGCTGGGGATGAACGCTACCGGTGAACGCACTATTCGCGGGTGGGAGAATGGTGAGCATGCCCCTACCAAGGCTAAATGGAATGCAATCAAAGAGCTCGAGGATACCCTGAAAGCCCATTACGATAACGCGCCGCTCAAGCAGCAAAGTCTCGAACAGTCAGATTTTACCTTTATCGATCTCTTTGCCGGTATTGGCGGGATCAGGTACCCGTTCCAGCAGCTCGGTGGCCACTGCGTATTTACCTCCGAGTGGGACAAGTTTGCCCAAAAAACCTACCTTACCAACTACGGCGAAATGCCCAACGGGGACATTACGCAAATCAAAGCCAAGGATATTCCAGACCACGATATCCTGCTCGGTGGTTTCCCTTGTCAGGCCTTCTCACAGGCCGGCCTGAAGCAGGGTTTCAGCGATACCCGCGGTACCATGTTCTTCGAAATCCAGCGTATCCTTGCCGAAAAGAAACCAAAGGCATTCCTGCTGGAAAACGTCAAGCAGCTCCAGGGCCACAACAAGGGGGAAACCCTGAAGACAATCCTTTCGATCTTGCGTGGCGAGTTCGAGCAGGAAATTCCAGAAGATGTACCGATGAGCGAAGAAGCGCGTCATGCACTATCGGAAAAGCTAAACTACTGCGTCGGCTTCAAGGTATTGCGCGCCGGTGATTTCGGCATTCCGCAAAACCGTGAGCGTGTATTCATCGTCGGGTTCGACCGTGACTACTACCAGCTAGACCAAGACATCAAGTTCAGCGATATCTTTACATGGCCCGAAGGTTCCAAGGAGCCGACAAGAGTAGGAGACATCCTGCAAAGTCCGGAAGAGCTGCAGGCCGACTTTGAAAAACACCAGAAAGACCGTTTCACAATCTCTGAGAAACTGTGGACTGGCCACAAGAAACGCAAGGCCGAGCACCAGAACAAAGGTAACGGCTTCGGTTATTCACTGTTCAGTGCCGATGATGAGTATACCAATACCATCAGTGCCCGTTACTACAAGGACGGTTCGGAAATCCTGATTAACCAAGGTGAAGAAAAGCGTCCTCGCAAACTGACACCACGCGAATGTGCCAACCTGCAGGGGTTCCCGAAGGAGTTTGATGTAGATGCCGTATCCCAGGGGCAAATCTACAAGCAGTTCGGCAACTCGGTTTGTATGAAAGTCATCGAAGCTGTCGCATTCCAGATGACAACGGCAATGAAGCAGGCTGAACAAAGCAAATCAAGCAAGCAGCCAAAAGCAGTCGCTTGATTGCAGCAAGAAAGTTTGGGGCCCAGCTAAGTTAGCTGGGTTTTTTCAATTTGATACGGCTAATATAGCTTGGCGAACTCACTGAACTCGCATATACGAGTAGGATTGTCTGAGCCAGACCTCCCCATCCCAACACCACCCTGAACAGGCAGCTTACTCGCCCGAGCATCAAACTTCTTCATATTGATTATGCGCCAATCAATAAAATTCCGGCTCTTCTGATCATTGATATGCCTCACAAGATAGTACGCAGAAAGATCCAGTTTTGATTCCAGCTCAAGCAGGCTCTTTATCCTGCGGACATCCATGCCAAAGCCGGGAGGTGGATCTTTGCGTTTACTCTTGTCTTTTTCTTTCACTTCCAAAATACACCACCCACCTGTTTTCCTTTGCACAAAGAAATCAATATCAAGAGGTGCCCCCCGGCCATTGCCCAAACCGCACAAACCATCAAAGACAAAACGGGTAAGATACAAAGAAAGGAGTTCCTCCGTAGAGTAGGAAGAGAGTTTTTCGATATATTTCTGTTTCAACCCGTCGGGTATATCGACCGTACAGCGAAAATATGGGCTAAAACCAACCTGCAACAGGAACTGTTCGATATCGCTCAGTTCAAACTCATGTTTGTGGGAATTATACTTTTGGACCGAGAATGAGGAAGGTATTGAGAACTCTATAGAGCCGCTTTCAGATGAAATAGAGAAATTAGACCAAGACGACCAAGGCTCATAGGGATCATACGTAAATAAATATTGGCCTTTAAGGGACAGCAGCGAAACTTTTTCAAGCTGACATTCAACAAAAGATTCCTCTCTCGGGGCAACGGTAAAATAGACAGAATCTTCAAAGCTGTTATCGGTTTTTACCAATGGAATAAAAGTGCCGCCACTGGCATATTTTATCGATGGCCGGTGTTTTTTGAGCCAGCAAATAAAATCAAGCTCACCATTGAAACCATCATACCGACACTTATAAGCATTCTGGCTAATTACATTATGGGAGACCAATGTGTGCAAAAACTCCAACAGCTGAATCTTATCCATCAATAGACCACGCAGTATTCGAATACCATCCATACACAACAATATAAAACAGAGCGCATATTGTATCTATATTAAGATTCGGATACTAGTCTCAATGAATACCAGTTGCTATTGATAGCCGACGGAACCTACCCCCGATTTCCATATCAAGCATAGGTAGCGAGCCAGAACCCGATACCTGGCAGGAACCGGCTCCACCTACCAACCAGCACTCGATAAAGTCCAACAGCTCATCGAGACCAAAGTCGTTGGGGTTCCTTACGGCGCACTCCCATATCGTCAGCACACGCCAACCGTGCTCAATAAGCCAAGAGCGGGCTACCCTATCTCGGTTCCGGTTTTGCCGAAACTTCACTAACCAAAATTTGCGGTTATGCTTGGGAATATGGGACCTCTGGCATTTATTATGACAATGCCAGAAGCAACCATGGATAAAGATCACGGCTTTGTATTTGGGAAAGACAAGATCAGGAGAACCTTTGAGGCTTTTGACGTGTAACCGGTAACGGAAACCCTTGGAGAAGATTAGCTTGCGCAAGCCAACCTCCAACTTGGTATTCTTCGACGGGAATAGCGACATATCAGGCATTGGAAGCAAATCTCCTTTTCCATTACACAATAAGTATAACCAGCGTAATGGAAATAATGGGCTAGCTAACAACACCCGTTAAACCCAAGAGAAAACCAAATTAAAATAACCGCTGTGGGCCGCCAGCTCTATCACTAGCGACCGTTTCATTTAAATGGAGGCGATTTACTTACTAACGATCAATCTTTGGCGAGTAAAGCGAATAAGCGGTGATCTGCCCAGCGACAATCGCCGAGAACATGAAGATGGCAGACAAGCCGATATTGGGGATAGGCAAGATAGATTGCTCGAAGACGGATTGGCTGGCACTGATCAGCACACGGCTACCGGGGACTAGAATAATGATCCCCTGCACGATATAGATAGAACCGGTGAGGTTAAGCAGTTTGGCTATTTTGGTGCCATACAGGGTGATCAACACAGTGGTCACCCAGGTACCTACCACCCAGTCACCACCAAAGCCCAAGTACATCGGCCCCCACATTCCCAAAACGGCAACCGGTAGCCCGAGCAGTATGTCTTGCGGGCGGGCATTGAAGATCACCCCGATCGAGGTGGAGATCAACACCAAGCCAAACACATGCAGCCATAGCGGGATTTCGTTGGTATACGGGATGGTATCCACAGGCCCCCACCATGCCTCACCGATGTTCAAACCTATCATTACCCCGATAAACAGCTTGAGCAGGGTCAGCATACTTTGCCCGAGCAAGGCGGTGCCAGAGACCAAATCATTGAATGCCAGACACTCCAAGGAGTTAGCTATCGACAGTCCGGGCACAAACAAGACTATGGAGGCGATGCACAGCGCCCAGACCGGCACATTGATACCCAGGCTGACAATAAATGCCACAAACAAACCAGTTAACAGTGCCGCGATAAATTCAGCCGCAATAGCGCGGCGGCCATGGCAAACCAACTGTACCAACCAGACCATGAGCCCCAGTATGGCGGCATAGCCCACAGCCTCAAGGGTGCTACCAACCAGCATCAAATAGGCCGGGGGGATCCCCATATTGGCCAGTGCCACGACCCATTTGGGGTAGTGGAAATCTTTGGCTGTTTTTCCTTTGCTGGGTTGATGAATACGATCGATGGTGTTGGCGAGCAGGGCAAGATTGATAGAAGCCGGTTTGTGGCGCTTCATGACCACGGTATCCCTCTTGCCAAGGAACTGGTAATTGATCGAGGTTGGCATAGCCTGCACCATGACATCCGCACCATGTTTTTGGGCATAATGCTGGGTATACTTTTCCACCTTGTAAGGCGGGCATCCACAGCGATGCAAGGTATCCCCAATTTCTACCACTTTATTGATTATATATTGTGATGCCATAGCCAGATTAGTGTGAATCAAAAACGCAGTAAGGTAACAAATATGCGGCTTAGATACGAGTGAGTATAGTCTCATAAATAGCATTCTACCCGCACTAATTTACCGACAATCACTTTTATCACACTTACAACCCTAAGTGATTGATAGTTATATGCTAATAACTTCACAAAAGCATTATCTCGCCACCGCAAAAGCCCTTTAACGTACTGTTCAGCAAGCAAAAAAACAAACTAGGCGTCAGCTTTCACTAAAACTTAGCAACACTGCCATATTTATCACTTTCTTTAGGCAGTACCTCCAATTACAACAACGCCAATAGAACAGGACAATGACCCCCTCTATCACCAGAATCAAAGCATGCAACTTAATAGGGATGGTATGGAAGAAGAGACAGAACGGCTATTTATGGTAGAAAACCTATTAATGATCTTACGAGCCCCTGATGTAACCCTCTTGGCTAGCGACAGGCTTGAGATCCTAGATATGCCGACTGAAGCCTTATGATTAACGAGTCCCCCACACCTCCCCAACCCTCACGGTACATTTCCCCAACAAGCCAGAATAATCACCTTAACATTTGAAGTTTTATAGTGATTACCCCCACGATATTCGTGGACAGATCAAGGTTAGTTCAGCCAGTTCACGTAATATAGCGACCATTACGGAGGTGCTTTAAATGGCAAATATCAATCAGGACCGCCTGGTCCAACACTTTATTGAACTGGTTAAAATCGACAGCGAGTCGCGCAACGAAAAAGCGATTGCCGAGGCGCTGGCCGAGCAGCTAGGTGAAATGGGCTTTAATGTACAGAAGCTTCCTGTTCCTGCTGAGATCTCCAACGGCTTCAACATTTACGCCAAACTAGAAGGCAAGCTAGAAGGTACTATCCTACTAAGCTGCCACATGGATACCGTGACCCCAGGTAACGGCATCGAGCCTATCATCAAAGACGGTATCATCCGCTCGAAAGGCGACACTATCCTAGGTGGCGACGACAAATCCGGTATCGCAGCTATCATGGAAGCAGTTCGCTGCATCAAGGCTGACGGCCAAGAACACCAGACGATTGAACTGGCGTTCACTGTTTACGAAGAAGGTGGCCTGCACGGCTCACAGAACTTCGACATGAGCAAGGTTGAGTCACTAACCGGTATCGTATTCGATTCTGGCGGCCCAATCGGTACTATCATCACGACGGCACCAGGCCAGCAGAACCTGAAAGTAAACATTACGGGTAAACCAGCCCACGCAGGCCTTGCACCGGAAGAAGGTATCAACGCCCTGACTGTTGCGGCTGATGCCATCACCAACATGAAGCTATCTCGCATCGACGAGGAAACGACAGCTAACATCGGTGTAGTGAAAGGTGGCCAGGCGACCAATATCGTAATGCCAGAGCTATTCATTGAAGCTGAAGCCCGTTCACTGGATGACGACAAGCTACAAGCACAGGTCGATCACATGGTGAGCACG
Source organism: Photobacterium sp. BZF1 (assembly GCF_014349205.1). NCBI lineage: Bacteria > Pseudomonadati > Pseudomonadota > Gammaproteobacteria > Vibrionales > Vibrionaceae > Photobacterium > Photobacterium sp. BZF1. The sequence continues at coordinate 17,740 of NZ_JACSOF010000051.1, read as the reverse complement.
TTTGAAGCTGCGGCTGACAAGCACGGTGCGGAAATCAACATTGCCTCAAAGCGCGCTTACAACGCTTACCGCATTGCTGATAACGACCCACATGTTGAGAAAATTAAAGCCGCTTTCGAAGCCAACGGCGTTGAACCTATGTGCAAGCCAACAGGCGGCGGTAGCGATGCAAACATCTTCAACAGCAAAGGCCTGAAGACTGTGAACCTGTCTACCGGCATGGCGAAGGTACACACGACAGAAGAGTTCATCAAAATTGATGACATGGTAGAGATCACCAAGTTCTTGTACACCTACCTAACTCGCTAATCTCCTTCAAAGAGGAAGGTTCGCCTTCCTCTTTATCCCTCAAAAGCATAACCGTGTAGCCTTGTTGTTTATGCTCGCTAGCTATCCTCGCCTCATCAAACTCCATTCCCTAAACCACGCCAATCAATAATCACAACACATAGCCTTATTCAGTCGGTTTATTACTCCAGCCACTCTGTTAATATACGACTTAAAAATGAAACCAAACCATTATTTTTCAATAACATAAAATTAAAACAATAAGCAAAAACCAACGATAGCTATCAATAAGCCCTTGCTATAAATCCTCACAAAAAGTGATCTCGGTTCAACAAACCCACCACCAATCTTATTTTATTTTGCGAATTTTGTTCCCTTTTTTGCACATCTGAAAAAAAACTGATATTCCCACAACGAAACCAATCGCATTTTTTATACCCGCCAGATCCCCCGTTTGCTGTTAGCAGTAAAATCAATATGACATTTAAGAATGCGTTTTTGCATCAACAAGATTTGAGCGGGAAGCTAGTGAGTATGGAATATTTAGAAAGAATCAAACGATTAGCGAAAGTCCAAGGGATCAGCCAGAAGCAGCTGGGTGAAGCCCTTGACCTCCAGCAAGGTACAATGAGCCGAAAGCTATCAGGTAAATACGGTATCGAAGTCCGTGAGCTTGAGAAAATTGCCGAAGCATTGAGCACATCAATCAGCTACTTATTAACTGGGCAGGTTGATACCGGCACCCAAGCCACTACGACAATTAACAGTAACGAGGGTCAAGGAACCACCAGCACCTATATCCCAATTATCCACCGCAAAGATTTCACTTCCTTTCGGGGTGGATCATCAGTGGACGTGATCAGCAAGCGTGCCATTCCACAGCACTTACTGCGTGAGGATTGCTTGGGGCTGCTGGTTGATAACGAAAATATCTCGCAGTGCGCGCCAGTAGGCAGCTACGCCCTTGCTACAAAGACAGCAAATTACCGCCCCAAACAACCGGTATTTGCTTCTGTTCGAGGTAGTGAGCCCGATTTCTACCACATGACACAACTGGCAGATGGGGTGGTGTTTTCGACCTCGCAACCGGATTTCCCGAACTTGTTCGTCAACAACGATGAGTTCCAAATCCATGGCTACATCATCCAATCAGACTGGGCCTACGACCGTTAATCCATGTCCCGGAATGCTGTTCATGAAAAGCCACCCTCAATACGATATGGCGGCGTGACATCACGCTGCCAAGTATTAGAATAGTAAGCACTCAGATAATGGATGTTTGCTATGCCCAAGATAATTGTCGCCTCAACCAATCCCGCCAAAATTTCTGCCGTCGAAGACGCGTTCAAGCACACCTTCCCAGATAGCCAGTTTTCTATCGAAGGGATCAGTGTCGACAGTGGTGTCCGTGACCAGCCGATGTGTGCCGATGAAACCTTGCAGGGGGCAAGAAACCGCGTTAGCAATGCACGCCAAGCTGCACCTGACGCTGACTATTACGTTGGCCTTGAAGCCGGTATTGATGGTCTATTCACCTTTGCTTGGATGGTTATCGAAAGCGGTAACAACCGGGGAGAAGCCCGTTCGGCCTCGCTCCCACTGCCCCCTCTAGCACTGGAGAAATTACATCAGGGCGAAGAGTTGGGCGATGTAATGGATGAAATGTTCAACCAAACCAATATCAAACAGAAAGGCGGTGCCATTGCGATGCTGACCAACCACCTGTTAAGCCGCAGCTCGGTATACCAGCAAGCGTTGATCTTGGCGTTGATCCCGTTTATCCATCCGACATTGTTCGCAAAATAAATTAAGTGATACCACTATGCTTTCAAAGCAAGTGGAGGGATCTCGCAGAAAACAAAAGGCCCTAGGCTGTAGTAGCGCTAGGGGCCTTTTCAGTAACTGTCCTTTCGGAGATTACGCGTTCGGACTTTGCTCTTTGAGCAGGGCAGAGAGCCACGCCTTGGTGTCTTCATCATGGTGCTTAAGCTCATTAGAACCACGGGTGATTGTCGCCACGCCGACGCCAAGCAGTTCACTGATTTTGCGCTGGCTATGCTCACCGTTAAGCAATTCATGCAGAATATTCACTCGGGACAATAGCACCGACCTTTCGTCGGGCGTCAATAGCAGCCTCAGCAAGGTATCGTCCTTGTGCTCGGTCGTTGCCTGACGCAAGATATCAACCACCTGTTGCCACTCGGTAAATTCCGGGGTTTCTTGAATATTCGACATGTCATCCTCATTTGATGTACTCGTTCTCGAGTACTGATTCTATCCCTTTAACCACCGACAACCTAGCCCTTGGCAAAAAAAAGCTAATACTTGGTGCTGAGCTCATTCTCCGTCAGCAATGGCACCGGGCTTTTAGTCAAATCACCATAGTAAATCTCGAACATCAACAGATTCTGGACATACCCACGGGTTTCATTGAACGGTATCGCCTCGATAAATGCATAGACATCCAATCGCTCATCCGTCCCTCTGCGCCAACGGGTCACCCTACTCGGGCCTGCGTTGTAAGCAGCAAAGGCAAAGATCCGGTTATTGTCATATTGCTCAAGCATCATTTTCAGATAACCACTGCCAAGGCGAATATTGACGCCGGGATCAAACAGGCTGTTTTTTCCTTCGTAGTTGCGCCCTAGCTTCTTAGCCGTTTCCTTGGCGGTGGCCGGCATCAGCTGCATCAAACCGCGGGCACCAACCGGCGAGACCGCCTCGATATTGAGCGCACTTTCCTGGCGAGCCAATGCCATCATGGTGGTTACCGGCAAATCACGTTTCTTGCTAAAGAAATCAAACCACCACTTATGGGCAATCGGGAAGCGCAACTCGACGTATTCCCACAACTGGCCGGAAATAGTCGCCTGTACCGCGAGATGATGCCACTTATTGATAGAGGCATAAGAAGCCAAGGCTACAATCTGATCGTGATCCAGCCCGCGCAGCAAATAGTGCCATTCGCGGTTTGCCGCTAGCAGCTTATCGGTGGCGATAAGCTCTTTGACCCGTGCCAGGGTCTGCTCGTATTCCTTCACATCGGTACGGTAATCACCCGCGGTTTTCACCGGATAGGTGATCGGTTTACCCAGTACAGTCGCAGCTGCGGCGCTGTAGAAATCGCGCTGACCCAAGATCTGATTATACTTTTCTTCAGCCAACGCCTTGTCACCGTCACGCTCTGCCAAGCGGGCCTGCCAAAACGTCCAGCGAGTCGTCTGCTTGGCCTTGTCTGGTAGACGGCTCACCCACAACTCAACTTCTTGCCACTTGTCTTCGCGCATAGCTTGGCGGATACGTCGCTCAAGCAAGCTGATATTGGTACTTTTCGCCAACGCATTATCACGCCATTTCTGAAGCTGTTCATCATCTGTCGCCATCAGCCTACTGGCGGTATAGTCTGCCAGGGATTGGCGCTTGGCTTCCTCAAAATGCTGGCCCTGAACGGTGTTGTGATACTGCTTTACTGCTTCCTTCACATTACTGCGGACCAACTTTTTATAAGCCAGTTCCGTGAGGTTCTGATTGAAAGGTGTCACTTTGCTGCGCTTGGAGAATGCCGCTACCCCTTGGGGCTTATCGAAAAGGTCCATCACCGCCTTGCCTGACTGCTTGCTCTTGGCCCCCAACTGTTTGTTAAGATAGTTGAGCCTGCCTCGGTTCCCCTCTCCGTAAACCAACAGCATACGATCGAGCACGAGTGCATCAGTCCGCTTACCTGCTTTTTGCCAAGCATTAAGTAGCGGATCACAGGCGTCATGAGTCGATTTACCTGTTAGCCACAAGGCTTGCGCCCCCTGCCAAGCAACGTCTTTGTTGCCGAGTTTGCTCTGGGCATAATAGTAATGGCAACGCAATACTTGGCTGCGCGGCGGCATAGGCTGAACTTCAACAAAGCTCTCCCAGCGTTCCGTTCTTGCTAGGTGGTTGAGATAGCGATCCTTGACCGTGGTACTGAACGGCAAGGCTGAGAATTGCTCAATAAACGCCTCAACTTCACTGGGAGACTTGGCATACAGGGTTTGAATAAACTCACGGTAATCCAGATAAGGCGTCAACGGGTAGTCATCCAAACTACCGCGAAGTTTTTTGTACGCCGCCTCATCATTTTCTTCCAAGGCGACTTGCGCCTGCTCGTAGCGTACACGCTGTTGTTCAAGAGTTGATGCCTGCATCAATGGCGATAGCAGCAAGCCAACCGACAGCACAAGACCTGAAATTACTTTAAGGTTTTTATTGCTATACACAGCACCCTTCCATTCGTTGTCCATATTCATTCAGGCCATAACCTGTGTGTTTTATTGCATATAAATTCCATCACTACAAGCCTCTGCAACGTGCAGGGCTGGCGCCAATAACCTTCAGGCGGCCCAATATTGAGCGTAATACCAAATTGTCGATTTTAATAATCGCGATTGCCGACGGCCAACAAAAATTTAACACCACAATGTTGCAGGAAATCGCACGGTAAAATGTCACCCGACACACAAAGATTCGAGCAGAGTGGTACCTTAACGCTCAGTTGGGGCACTAATTATGAACATTGCTGTTAAACTTATGTCCAGAACAGGTAAAATACCCCTTTCATTTAGTTTAGAGATCGCAAACGGATATGGCTGAATACGTCTATACCATGTCGCGCGTGGGCAAAATCGTCCCACCTAAGCGTCAAATCCTAAAAGATATTTCATTGAGCTTCTTCCCTGGCGCCAAGATTGGTGTTCTGGGTCTGAACGGTGCCGGTAAATCTACCCTGCTACGCATCATGGCAGGTATCGATACCGATATCGAAGGTGAAGCACGCCCACAGGCTGGCCTTAAGGTAGGTTACCTACCTCAGGAACCGGTACTGGATGAAGAAAAGACCGTACGTGAAGTGGTTGAAGAGTCAGTAGCTGACGTGAAAGATGCCCTGACGCGTCTTGATGCTGTTTACGCAGCATACGCTGAAGAAGGTGCAGACTTCGACAAGCTGGCCAAAGAGCAGGGTGAACTAGAAGCCCTGATCGAAACCAAAGACGGCCACAACCTAGAGATGCAGCTAGAGCGTGCAGCTGACGCCCTTCGCCTGCCTGAATGGGATGCGCAAATCAAACACCTATCAGGTGGTGAGCGTCGCCGTGTCGCTATCTGTCGCCTACTGCTAGACAAGCCAGACATGCTGCTGCTTGACGAACCAACCAACCACCTTGATGCAGAATCTGTAGCTTGGCTTGAGCACTTCCTAGTTGACTACAGCGGTACCGTTGTGGCGATTACCCACGACCGTTACTTCCTAGATAACGCTGCAGGCTGGATTCTGGAACTTGACCGTGGTGAAGGTATTCCATGGGAAGGTAACTACACCTCTTGGCTTGAGCAGAAAGATGCCCGTCTGAAGCAAGAAGCCTCGCAAGAGAAAGCTCGCCAAAAGACCATCGAGAAAGAGCTTGAGTGGGTCCGCCAGAACCCTAAAGGTCGCCAGGCGAAATCAAAGGCCCGTATGGCGCGCTTTGAAGAGCTGAATACAAGTGATCACCAAAAGCGTAACGAAACCAACGAGCTGTTCATCCCGCCAGGTGAGCGCTTGGGTGACAAGGTTATCGAAGTGAACAACCTGACCAAGTCATTTGGTGATCGTGTTCTTATCGATGACCTATCGTTCAGCATGCCAAAAGGTGCGATCGTCGGTATCATCGGTGCCAACGGTGCTGGTAAATCAACGCTATTCAAGATGCTAAGCGGCACAGAGCAGCCAGACTCTGGTTCTATCGAGCTGGGTGAGACTGTAAGCCTTGCATCTGTTGATCAGTTCCGCGACAGCATGAACGACAACAACACGGTTTACCAAGAGATCTCCGAAGGCGCGGATATCATCAAGATCAACAACTTTGAAATCCAAGCGCGTGCTTACTGCTCTCGCTTCAACTTCAAAGGCAGCGATCAGCAAAAACGCATCGGCGACCTGTCTGGTGGTGAGCGTAACCGTGTCCACCTTGCCAAACTGCTTAAAGCCGGCGGCAACGTACTGCTACTCGATGAGCCAACCAACGACCTTGACGTTGAAACGCTACGTGCACTAGAAGAAGCCCTTCTTGAGTTCCCTGGCTGTGCCATGGTTATCTCGCACGACCGTTGGTTCCTTGACCGTATCGCTACCCACATTCTTGACTACCGTGACGAAGGCCAGGTTAACTTCTACGAAGGTAACTACACCGAGTACACGGATTGGCTGAAGAAAACACTGGGCGCGCAAGCGGCTGAGCCACACCGTATCAAGTACAAGCGTATTGCTAAGTAATTCGCGCGTATCTCCAGATACAAAAAGGGCTGCATCATGCAGCCCTTTCTTTTATCGAATATTTTGCCCTGTGCGAAAATGACTAAAGCGCCTCGTACCCGAAACTAGAGTGCCACGCGTTCGAACGCCGTTAGGGCTTCCTGCAAATCTTCCACTGCAATGATTTCGATCCCCGGGATTTGTCGGCTGGCATTGGCCTTAGGGACAATTGCGCGGGTAAAGCCTTGCTTAACGGCTTCGCGGATACGCTCCACGCCATTGGCTGCCGGGCGGATATCGGCATTTAGGCCAATCTCACCAAACACCAGTACATCCTGCGGTACAGGGGCATTTTTAAAGCTGGAGAAAATCGCCAGCAAGACTGCCAAGTCCGCTGAGGTCTCTTCGATTTTGATCCCGCCGACACAGTTAACGAAGATATCCATATCCGACAGCATGACCCCGCCATGGCGCGCCAAAACCGCTATCGACATCGCCAAGCGGTTGTTGTCGTAACCGACGGTTAGACGGCGTGGATTCTCAGTCACCGAGTTGTTACACAGAGCCTGAATTTCCACCAACAACGGCCGGGTACCTTCCCACAGCGTGGTACAGACCGAACCGGCATGGTTCTTGTCCGAGCGGCTGAGGAAAATCGCTGATGGGTTCTTGACCTGCTTCATTCCCGTTTCCGTCATAGCGAAGAAACAGGATTCGGAGTCAGCACCGAAACGGTTCTTCGAGGTACGCAAAACACGGAACTTCTCATCAGCCGTCGATGATAGGGCAAACAGACCATCAACAATGTGGATAAGCTGCATCGGGCCGGCCACGTTCGAGTCTTTGTTGATGTGGCCGACAATCATGAAGGTCACCCCTTCAGTTTTGGCAAAACGCGTCAGAGCCGCTGCCGACTCCTTGACCTGGCTTGGGCTACCAGCTGCCGAATCGTTATGGGCAACGGTCATAGTCTGGATCGAGTCAATGATCACAAACTCGGCTTTCTGGGCCCTGATATGTTCGATGATAGCTTCCACCGACGTCTCGGCCACTACATTTATGTTGTCGAGGTTCTGGGTACCCAAGCGCTTGGCTCGCTGGGAGATCTGGTGGATCGATTCCTCACCCGAGACATAAAGTGACGACTTGGTCGCAGCAACAGAACCAATGCTCTGCAGTAACAAGGTCGACTTACCGGCACCGGGATCACCGCACAACAACAGCACCGAGCCCGGTACGATACCGCCGCCAAACACCCGGTCCAGTTCGGAAATCCCCGAGCTGTAGCGCGGTAGATCTTTGCTCTCGACCTCCGATAGCTTCTGCACCTTAGTGGCAGAACCTGCGTAACTGCTGGTCGCGCCAGCCGCTCCGCCCCCCACGGCTGAACGGGTTTTGGGAACTGTGAACTCAGTTATCGTATTCCACGCTGCACACGCGCTACACTGGCCCTGCCAGCGGGGGAAGTCTGCGCCACAATCACTACACACATAGGCCCGCTTGGTTTTTGCCATGATTCACCTTGATATAATTTGGTTAAACACATCTTGGAAACAGATGTAGAATAGAGCTTGCCTGTAGGTTGAAGAAAAGCTCAACTCATTAGGAAATATGCCGATAATAAACGAAGAATGAGATAATCAAAAATAACTATGGTGCTAGACGATTACAAAGGACTGATTGAAAGGCTGATCCCTGTCTACGATAGCGAGGATTTCGACGACGTCTTCCAAATGATGACCGAAGGCGAGGACGGCCCTACCCGGCTGCAGCTGAAAATGGAATTGCACCGTATCATGACGCCATGCATGAAAGCGGTTGACCTGCGCGGACGTGTCCAGGGCGAATGCCGTCCCTACCAACTCAATGGCCGGGAGCATTGGCTTGATGATGTTGCTATCAACACCTACCACAAACGGATAAAAACCTTTGGTAACCAGTTCCGGGTAGGCCTATACGAAGCACTGATGAACACCCGCAATAACTTCCGGGTTATGCACCAGCAGGGGAAAATGCAACCTAAGCCGGCCCCCAAAGTAGAACAACAGCCAGACAATCCATTGGTTGCCCCATTGATCCGGTTTGGCCACTACCTGACCCGTAACGAAAACCGCTGGCAAATCGCCACGCCTGTCAGTTTGGAGCTTCCCCTAAGCCAAGTCGTCAACGGGATCAGTGCCGATTTATCGTATTCCGGAGCCAAGTTCAAAGTCCCTGCCGCGTTCAACTACAAGCTCGGTATGACGATTGTTGTCCGCTTCCCCAAACTGGCGGAACAGCTGGGTGATGCTCGCTTGGTCAAGGGGATGAGCTACCGTATCCTGGGGATTGATGAGAACCCGGATAACGACAGCTACAAATGGCTGCGATTAAAGCTATTGAGCGATAATGCCCTTATCAAATCCGTCATTGATTACGGCCTCAGCCAGTCGCAAAACCGAACAAGGCATAATTACGAAGACAAGATTATCCAGATCCGCACCCGTGGTTACGAGCACTGCTTTCTCAAGCACAGTACCAGCCTACCTGTCTTCTTGTCTGGTACCCAGCTAACCTATTGCTTGCTGACCCAATACAATCGCCACATTTGGTCACATTGGCACGATGAAAGAAACCAGCCGGTGCTCAACCACCTGATCTCAGCTGATCGTCTAGCCAGCTTGGGGAAAGCCGGTCTTAAGCAATCTAGCACCCTGCTCTACAGCTTCAGTCATGAGCACGACGGCAAGACCTTCTACTATTCAGCCGCCCTACCAGAGATGAACGCTGAACAGCGCCGGCTGTTTTGGCATATCGGGGCACAGCGAGACAGCTGGCGGGTAATGCGCCTTAGCCTTCAGCCTATCGATCAGGAGGATATCGAAAGCCTAAAAAGTATCGCTCCGGATATGGTCGATAAGCTTAGTTCGCTGACCCATGTCGGTGTATTGCAGGATCTGACCAACGAGGAAGCCCAGCAGGACTACCGCTTGAGTATCAAACCGCAGCTTCCGAGCAAAACCTTGCAGGCCTTCCGTCACCCCCGCAACCCGGTGGCATCGGCCAAAGCGGTATACTTTGACCCAAGGCCGCAACGAAAAGAAGACAGGTACCTGTTTGATACTTCTATTATCCTCAACACTGATAACAGTGCAGCTGTTACGGGGCAGAGTATCGACTTCTCGACCCGCGGGCTGAATATCAAGCTTTCAGCACCAGTAGCCCTGCGCCGTGGCGACCAGGTGCTGGTGTCATTCCCTGGGCTACAGAAAAGCAACAAGAACGCACCTTTGAACCAGGTACCCTATAGCGTTGTCAGGGTTAGCCCGGACTACAGCAATATCCAGTTAACCACAGGCTCGGGCACCCTTGCCGCTCAAAGTGAGCACTTCCTGCGCAAGCTTATCCTTCACAATGAAAATAAGTTAGTGATGGCAGAGGAAAAGCTGCCACAGGGGGAGCTCTTGCTCGCTATGCACCAGATGCTACTGACGAGGCTCAAAACAGTCCCGTACTTCGCCGAAAAGGTTGACCATAAAATCCGGCTGAAAGCGGTCGGCTGTAATTTCCCCCCTCCGCCACAGGTCAAGTTGTTCAGCCAACTGGCCGCTGGGCAGGAGTGTTCGCTCGAGCCGCTATTTCGCAACCGGATCAAACGGATGCTGGCTGAAACTATGCGCCCGGTTGAGATAAACCAGCCCTATGTCCATGAACTCTATCTTGCGATAGAGCAAAAGAACGGCCAAGCACCGAGGGTAGAGGCCAAACTGTTAGATGAATTCAGAACTATCGAGGAGCGGATCGCCTATATCAAGCAGGCGAAATCTACGGGCAGCTTTATGGCACTGAGGTTAACCGCAGCACCGGTGTTGAGCCCTATGACGGCGCTGATAGGCAAGGAACTAGGTGATCTCGCCCGTCTGGTATTACACCGGGCAAGAGCCTTGGAGCAGGAGCTCAATTGCGTGATTGGCAGCGGTGAAATTCAAGATGTTACCGATGAAGTGCTGATCAGGCTGGAGATTAAGTGACTGGCTAACCCATAAAAATAGCTCTGAGCGGATAGCACAGAGCTATTTTTTTAATCAACCATGCTTGGAATACTACTGGCCTCGAAGAGCTCTTGGCCTCGAAGTACTGTTGACTTCAAAAAGCTACCAACCGAGTTGCTGTGGCAGTAAAGATGCCGAAAGGACACAGATCAACCCACCAAGATCGGCATAACGAATGGCAACAGGTGCTTCGTCTTCCACTTTTGGCTTGGCATGATAGGCAACCCCTAGGCCCGCAGCATTGATCATCACCAGATCATTAGCACCATCGCCAATGGCCACAGTATTGTGTGGGGCAATGTCATACTGCTCGGCTAGGCTTCTCAATATCGACGCTTTCGCTTGTGCATCAACCACCTCGCCCAATACCTTGCCAGTCAACTTACCATCGACAATCTCCAGCGTGTTCGACTGGGCATGGGCAAGATCAAGCTCCTGCTTGAGGTGATCAGAAAAGTAAGTAAAACCACCCGATGCAATTGCCGCCTTCCAACCATAATGATGCAAGGTTGCCACCAACTCTCGTAGCTCAGGCATAAATGGTAACTGGCTTTTGACCTGTTCAAGGATCGAGGCATCACTACCCGACAATGTTGCCACACGTTGGCGCAGGCTTTGCTCAAAATCAAGCTCACCCTGCATGGCCCGCTCCGTGACCTCTGCTACCTGCTCGCCGACACCGGCCAATACTGCAATCTCATCGATACATTCGATCTCTATGGCTGTCGAGTCCATATCCATCACCACAAGGCCAGGCTCGCGCAGGTCGGGAAGCTGGCTCAAATCGGCAATATCAAGCTGTGCATGGGAGACACATTGCTCCAGCAAAAGCGAGTAAGGTGTTGCCAACAGCAAACAATCATACTGACCAACTTTCCACGCGGCAGTCAGTTCTAGCGATTCGCCATAGGCCTCCTCGATTGCCTGGACCGCGACAGCATCAATAGAGCGACCATAAACCAAGGTCGTGGAACGCTGCCGGTCAAGGTTTGTCGCCGACACCACTTCCGGGAACCGTTGGAGTAACGAGGTATGTTTCCTAATCTTGAGCACTTGCAAACCATCCATGTTAAAGTAAACGCCTAATTATCCAAGTGACTTCAAGATGCAGGATTTAACATGAACCGAGCATATTGAAGTCGCTTGGTTAAACAACTTACCCTATTGCAAATTACCAGGGCAAGCCCAAAGATGAGATTGGTCTTGAATGCACCGCTGATATGATGAAGAAAAAACATACCCAATTCCAAAAAGCCTGGCGGCTATTCATCCTGTTCGGCTGCCTTGCGGCACTGATCACCATGGTTGAATACGGCTCCAATCTGGCCAAGCAGAACTACCGCACCCTGAGCGATCAAACCCAACAACTCTCGCGTTTGGTCGTACGCCAAGCTGCCGATACCGCAGCGGCTGATGTGATAGAGAAAAACCAAGACCGGCTTCAGTTATTGGTCGAGCAACTGGCCAAAGAGCCATTACTGCTCGATGCCAGTATCTACGATCTGGAAGGCGTAACACTGGCCAAAAGCCAAGATGCCCTGCCTCTGCCTCAGGTAACCGGGCTATCGACACCACTCGCTGTTGCCAGCTATGGCCGCCAGCAGTTGATTGAACCTATCTTGAGCCAACACCAAGTGGTGGGTTTTGTCCGCATCACCCTTGAGCATGACAAGCTTATAGCCGAAACTATGGCGGATATCGATGCCATCACCAACATTATCCGTGCACTGATTGCCAGTGCGATGGTGATCGGCTTCCTGCTGGCCATGACCTTCGGCAACCGCAAGGAAAAATGGCACTTCCCTATCTTGCTCAGCAATGACAAGAGCGACTAACTTGGTTAGTGATTGCGAACAAGGACTTAACCGTAATAAAAAAGGGCTTGCCAGTGGCAAGCCCTTTTAATGTCATTGTTCTGCCGCTGTTACGCTTCGTCAGCGTCGCCCAGTAGAACAGATTCCAGCGCGATTTCCATCATGTCGTTGAAGGTTAGCTGACGCTCTTCAGATGTTGTCGCTTCGCCACGTAGGATGTGGTCTGAAACCGTACAGATAGTCAATGCTTTTGCACCGAACTCAGCCGCCAGGCCGTAGATGCCTGCAGCTTCCATTTCAACACCTACGATGCCGTATTTCTTCATGGTCTGGAAGAAATCGAAATCTGGGTTGTAGAATAGATCGGCAGAGAAGATGTTGCCTACCTTCACGTCTACGCCTTTCGCTTTTGCTGCATCAACCGCATTCTGTACCATGCCGAAATCAGCCAGCGCTGCAAAATCGTGGTCGCCGAAACGGATACGGTTAACTTTTGAGTCAGTCGATGCACCCATACCGATAACAACATCACGCAGGTTCACGTCATCACGCACTGCACCACAGCTACCCACACGGATGATTTTCTTCACGCCGTAGTCTTTGATCAGCTCAGTTGCGTAGATAGAACAAGAAGGGATACCCATACCGTGACCCATTACAGAGATCTTACGGCCTTTGTAAGTACCGGTGTAACCGAACATGTTACGTACGTTACACACTTCTTTTGCGTCATCTAGGAACGTTTCTGCAATGTACTTGGCACGTAGCGGATCGCCCGGCATCAGTACTACGTCTGCAAAGTCACCCATTTCAGCATTAATGTGAGGAGTAGCCATCGTTATTTCCTTTCTGTCATCTGTTGGTTTTTTGCATTACCAACTCAATGTAATCTTGTCTTGCAAACACTGTTTCGATCTAGGACAAATATAGACCGAAACAGTAAAAAGAATCGTACTTTTGGGCAGGATTCACCTGCCCATGCTTGTTATAGGAATGACTTACCGTATTCCATGTCAGAGGTACCGAAGTACTCTGCCAAGCTCTGGCCGATATCGGCAAAGGTGTCGCGGCGGCCTAGGGAGCCTGCAGCGATTTTCGGGCCTGATACCAAGACAGGTATGTGTTCACGGGTATGGTCTGTACCTTCCCATGTAGGATCACAACCGTGGTCGGCCGTTAGGATCAACACATCATCTTCCTGCAGCAGTTCAATGATCTCAGGAAGTCGCTTGTCGAAGTATTCCAGCGCCGCTGCGTAACCAGCAACATCACGGCGGTGACCGTAGGCTGAGTCAAAGTCAACGAAGTTAGTGAAGACGATAGTGTTATCACCCGCTTCCTTGATTTGCTCCAGTGTCGCTTCAAAAAGAGCAGGAATACCTGTAGCTTTGACTTTCTTGGTGATGCCACAACCTGCATAGATATCAGAGATCTTACCGATTGACACCACGTCACCCTGTTTCTCGTCTACCAGTTTCTGCAGTACAGTTGCTGATGGCGGCTCAACAGATAGGTCACGACGATTACCGGTACGCTCGAACTGACCTTTACCAGGACCAATAAACGGACGGGCAATGACACGACCAATATTGTAGTCTTCCAGCTCCTCACGAGCGATTTGGCATAGCTCTAGAAGGCGGTCAAGACCAAATGTTTCTTCGTGACAGGCGATCTGGAATACCGAGTCAGCCGAGGTGTAGAAAATTGGCATGCCGGTTTTCATGTGCTCTTCGCCCAGGTCATCCAGCACCTGAGTACCAGACGCATGGCAGTTACCCAAGAAACCTGGCAGGCCTGCACGCTCAAGGATGCGGTCAGTCAGCTCTTTCGGGAAGCTGTTTGCTTTATCGGTGAAGTAGCCCCAGTCAAACAATACTGGAACACCTGCGATTTCCCAGTGACCAGATGGTGTGTCCTTACCCGAAGACAACTCAGCAGCATGGGCAAAAGCACCCGTGATTTCGGCATCGGCATCTAGGCCCTCAGGGAAGTAGCCCGAAGATTCTTCACAAGCCTTGCCCAAACCTAGCTTGTTAAGGTTTGGTAGGTGTAGCTTACCGCTGCGCTGGCCGTTGTCCGCTTCACCACGGGCACAAGCTTTAGCAATGTGGCCTAGGGTGTTGGAACCTACATCGCCAAACTTAACGGCATCTTCTGTAGCGCCAATACCGAATGAATCTAGAACAAGAATAATAGAACGTTTCATGATGACTCCATTAAACATCTTCTGGGCGAACACGACGGTAAACTTCAGGTGTCGGCTCAGGTTTCTTATCAGAAATAGTAATCGCAGCACGCACTGCCTTGGCCGCTTCTTCCCACTGCGCTTCGTTACGCGCGTGGATCACAGCAAGAGGTTTGTCGCCATTCGCTTCGTCGCCAAGGCGGATCATATCACTCAGGCCAACAGCGTAGTCGATAGTGTCAGAAGCCACACGGCGACCGCCGCCCATACCAACAACAGCCATACCCAGCGCGCGGGTGTCCATGGCAAACGCGTAACCTGTGGTTTCGGCGTATACCGGCTTAACCAGTTCAGCCGTTTCTAGGTAGTTGTCGTAGTTGGTCATGAAGTCTTCTGGACCACCCAGGCCGGCAACCATCTTACCAAAGCACTCAGCCGCTTTACCGTTATCCAGTACCGCCTGAAGTTTCTCGCGTGCCTGCTCGATATCTGTTGCTAAACCACTGTTTACCAACATTTCAGCACACAATGCCATGGTCACTTCAAATAAGCGAGGGTTACGGAATTCACCGGTTAGGAATTGCACGGCTTCGCGAACTTCGAGTGCATTACCAGCAGTCGACGCCAGAACCTGGTTCATGTCTGTCAGCAGTGCCGTGGTCTTGGTACCCGCACCGTTTGCTACAGCAACAATAGATTTTGCCAGCTCTTCAGACGCTTCGTAAGTTGGCATGAACGCACCAGAGCCCACTTTTACGTCCATCACAAGAGAGCCAAGGCCAGCAGCCAACTTCTTCGACAGGATAGAGGCCGTGATCAGCGAGATATTATCAACCGTCGCAGTCACATCACGGGTTGCGTAAACACGCTTGTCAGCAGGTGCAAGATCGCCAGTCTGGCCGATAATTGCCACACCTGCGTCTTTGGTCACCTGACCAAACACTTCGTTGCTTGGCGTGATGTTGTAGCCAGGAATAGACTCTAGTTTATCCAGCGTACCACCTGTGTGGCCAAGGCCACGACCAGAAATCATCGGTACGTAACCGCCACACGCTGCCACCATAGGGCCAAGCATCAGTGACGTCACATCGCCCACACCACCGGTTGAGTGCTTGTCGACAATCGGGCCATCGAAGTTCATGTGATCCCAGTCGATAACCATGCCTGAGTCGCGCATTGCACAGGTTAGCGCCACACGCTCGTCCATGGTCATGTCGTTGAAGTAAATCGCCATCGCAAAAGCAGCGATCTGGCCTTCAGACACGGTATCTTTGGCGATACCCTGGATGAAGAAGTTAATTTCGTCAGCAGTTAGTTCAATGTTGTCACGTTTTTTACGGATGATTTCTTGTGGTAAATACATGGTATTCCCCAATGATATTCTTTATGTAGGGTCATGACGTTTTACCTGAATAGTTGATGATTCTCAGGTACAGGTAGCCCGTCCTTATTCCATAACCGGAGCAAGGCAAGAACCAAACAGTAAAACATCACGGATAAGTTGTGGTCGGTGACCTAAAAATAAGGTGGCAAAAATGCCACCTTACTGGAATAGAATTAGTAGCCGCCTTCAGCTGCTTTTTCGCCTTCACCTAGGGTGTGAAGCAGGTTAGCTAGCAGGCTTGATGCGCCAAAGCGGTAGTGCATGTTGTCAGCCCACTCAGCACCAAGAATGCGGTCAGCCATATCTAGGTACTGCTGTGCGTCTTCTGCAGTACGCACGCCACCAGCAGGCTTGAAGCCAACAGTTTTCTCAACACCCATGTCTTTAATCACGTTAAGCATGATTTCAGCGTATTCAGGCGTTGCGTTAACTGGCACTTTACCGGTAGATGTCTTGATGAAGTCAGCGCCTGCTTTGATTGAGATTTCAGAGGCTTGCTTGATTAGCTCTTCAGTTTTCAGCTCGCCAGTTTCGATGATCACTTTAAGCATGATATCGCCACACGCTGCTTTACACTGCTTAACCAGCTCAAAGCCAACTTCTTCATTACCTGCCATTAGGGCACGGTATGGGAAAACGACGTCAACTTCGTCTGCACCGTAAGCCACAGCCGCTTTTGTTTCAGCAACAGCGATTTCGATGTCGTCATTACCGTGCGGGAAGTTAGTTACGGTCGCGATGCGTACTTCTGGTGTACCCTGCTCACGAAGCTGCTTCTTAGCAACTGGGATAAAACGTGGGTAAATACATACGGCCGCTGTGTTGCCTACCGGGCTCTTCGCGTTCTTACACAACTCGATCACTTTTGCATCAGTGTCGTCGTCGTTCAGAGTGGTAAGATCCATTAGTTTAAGTGCACGTAGTGCAGCCGCTTTCAATTCGCTCATGACTATCTCCAGTCCAATTAGTTTCTACCAAGCTATTTCTGCTAAACAGTTACTCTACTTAGCAATAGATGCGCTTGACGGTATTCATTGCGCCACCGCCAAACGGCCCGCTTTCGCAAGCAGTATCCCGACAACCAGCCATCAGTCGACGGGGTTACGGACTTGATTCCTTGAAGACTCAGGTAAACAATGCACGCGCATTCTCCTGATTGATATCCTTTTCACCGCGTGGGAAGTAGCGTTAAGGACTTCCCAGCAAATGCGCTGTTCTGGCCTTGCCTAGCGATAGGTAACATCATGACGATGTTGGCCAGAACAGCGAAAATCAATTTGTGATGGTGCCGCTCTATAATACCAAGCAGGCCTTGTTGCCACCACGAAATATACGTTTCCCACTGTGGACAATGTGTTTACCCAACGCACAAATTTCGTCAGGTAAAAAACCGCTCGACTATCCACTGATAAGCAATCCCCCCGGCATAAACACCGAAGATGCCCATCACCCCGGAAAGCACCGGCGGAGCCGGTATCGGCAGTTTAATCGCGGAAAACAAGACGCCAACAATAAACCCAGCGACCAGCGCCAGCAGTACTTCACTCATAATCATTTCTCTGTCTGGAAAAGCACAAGAGAAAGTGTAGTCTGCCCCGCAATGAAAGTAATGGTAGCAAAGGGTTTTGCCAGAAACCGGAGCGCAATCGATTTTATGGCATCAAATAGAAACGATGAGGGGGATGTTTACTTTTTCTGTTGATGGGCGATGGGCGATGGGCGATGGGCGATGGGCGATGGGCGATGGGCGATGGGCGATGGGCGATGGGCGATGGG
>NZ_JACSOF010000050.1:0-40450 GCF_014349205.1 Photobacterium sp. BZF1 | reverse complement strand
ACCACCGTATACTTTTGACAAAGTAGTACAGATAGCAGCAGTTAGAGTAGTTTTACCGTGGTCAACGTGGCCGATAGTACCAACGTTAACGTGCGGTTTCGTACGTTCAAATTTTTCTTTAGACACGATCGTGTTCCTTCCTAGTTATGATACGCCCCACCGAAATTTTTATGGGACGCGTCAGAAGTTGCTATTTTATGCGCCAACAGCCATTGGCGCAATATAGATCTTGCGATTAACCACGCTCGGCGATGATTGCATCGGCGACATTCTTAGGAACATCAGCGTATTCGCTGAATTCCATCGAGTATGACGCACGACCCTGGGTCGCTGAACGCAAGTCGGTTGCGTAACCGAACATTTCCGAAAGCGGTACTTTGGCACGGACAATCTTCAGGCCAGCAGGGCCTTCGTCCATACCTTCGATCATGCCGCGGCGACGGTTAAGGTCACCAACAACATCACCCATCCAGTCTTCCGGAGTGGTTACTTCAACCTTCATCAATGGCTCAAGAATTACAGGTTGTGCTTCTAGCGCACCCTTCTTGAAAGCCATAGAACCGGCAATCTTAAATGCCATTTCGTTGGAGTCAACGTCATGGTAAGAACCGTCGAACAGGGTCGCTTTGACATCCAATACAGGATAGCCAGCCAGCACACCGTTGTTCATCTGCTCTTCGATACCTTTGGCAACAGCACCAATGTACTCTTTCGGTACCACACCACCAACGACTTCGTCCACGAACACGAAACCTTCATCAGGCTCCGATGGTTCGATTTTCAGCCATACGTGACCATATTGACCGCGACCACCAGACTGGCGTACAAATTTACCTTCCACTTCCGTTTTGCCACGGATAGTTTCACGGTAAGCCACCTGAGGTTTACCAACGTTACATTCAACGCTGAATTCGCGCTTCATACGGTCAACGATGATATCAAGGTGAAGTTCACCCATGCCTGAAATCAGAGTCTGGCCAGATTCATCGTCGGTTTCGACGCGGAAAGATGGATCTTCTGCAGCCAGTTTACCCAGTGCAATACCCATTTTCTCTTGGTCAGCCTGAGAGCGAGGCTCTACAGCGATTTGAATTACTGGCTCTGGGAATTCCATGCGCTCTAGAACCACTTTGTGGTCCTGGTCACACAGGGTGTCACCGGTGGTGACATTCTTCAGGCCAATCGCCGCAGCGATATCACCCGCGCGGATTTCCTTAACTTCTTCACGCTTGTTCGAGTGCATCTGTACGATACGACCGAAACGCTCGCGTTTTTCTTTTACTGAGTTGTAGACGGTGTCGCCTGAATTTACAACTCCAGAGTAAACGCGCATGAAGGTCAAGGTTCCAACGAATGGGTCGGTCGCGATTTTGAACGCTAGTGCTGAGAATGGTTCGTCATCACTAGAGTGGCGCTCAACTTCGTTACCCGCTTCGTCTTCACCGCGGATAGCTTTCACTTCCGTTGGCGAAGGCAGGAATTCAATCACTGCATCAAGTACAGCCTGAACGCCTTTGTTTTTGAATGCTGAACCACAGGTTGCCAGCACGATCTCATTCGCTAGCGTACGCTGGCGAAGACCGGCCTTGATTTCCGCTTCAGACAGTTCACCTTCTTCAAGGTACTTGTCCATCAGCTCTTCAGTTGCTTCCGCAGCTGATTCAACCAGGTTCTGACGCCATTCCTCAGCAAGCTCAACCATGTCAGCTGGAATGTCTTCATAGGTAAATGACATACCCTGATCATCTTCATTCCAGTTGATGGCCTTCATCTTGATAAGGTCAACAACGCCTTTGAATTCGTCTTCAGCACCGATATTCAATTGAATTGGCACTGGGTTCGCACCAAGACGGTTTTTGATCTGGTCAACAACGCGAAGGAAGTCGGCACCAGCTCGGTCCATCTTGTTTACGAAAACCATACGCGGTACTTCGTACTTGTCAGCCTGGCGCCAAACGGTCTCAGACTGAGGCTCAACACCTGATGAACCACAGAAAACAACAACAGCACCATCAAGCACACGCAATGAACGCTCTACTTCGATAGTAAAGTCAACGTGTCCTGGGGTATCGATGATGTTTACGCGGTGCTCAGGGAACTGAGCTTCCATACCACGCCAGAAGGTTGTAGTTGCAGCAGATGTGATAGTGATACCACGCTCCTGCTCCTGCTCCATCCAGTCCATGGTAGCTGCGCCGTCGTGAACCTCACCAATTTTGTGAGATAAGCCTGTATAGAACAGGATACGCTCGGTAGTTGTTGTTTTACCGGCGTCAACGTGAGCACAAATACCGATGTTACGGTAGCGCTCGATAGGCGTTTTACGAGCCACGGCAGTATCCTCTTACTAAGGGAGTCCTTAGAGTATGGTTTAGGCGCGACAAGCCAAGCTTGCCGCGCCCTATTTGTATTACCGGGGTGATTACCAGCGGTAATGTGCGAACGCTTTGTTCGCGTCTGCCATACGGTGAACGTCTTCACGTTTCTTAACAGCAGAACCTTTGTTGTCAGCCGCATCAAGCATTTCGCCTGCTAGACGCTGAGCCATAGATTTTTCACCACGCTTACGCGCAGCTTCAACCAACCAACGCATAGCTAGTGCGTTACGACGTACTGGACGTACTTCTACAGGCACCTGGTAAGTTGAACCACCCACACGGCGAGACTTAACTTCTACCGCTGGACGTACATTTTCAAGAGCTTTTTCAAAGATAGCTAGGTGTTCTTCACCAGAACGCTCAGCCATTGTTTCTAGTGCAGAGTAAACAATTTTCTCAGCAGTAGATTTCTTACCGTCAACCATTAGGATGTTAACGAATTTTGCCAGCAATTCAGATTTGAACTTTGGATCTGGAAGGATCTTACGCTGACCGATTACGCGACGACGTGGCATGGATATTCTCCGTTGTCTTCTTCAGGTTATCCAAAACTTTTCAGTTTCTTCAAAAATTAAATAATTTTAGTGTTTGGCCTTACTTAACGGAATCCATTAAGACTTAGGACGCTTCACACCGTACTTAGAACGACCTTGTTTACGGTCATTAACGCCTGCACAGTCAAGTGCACCACGAACAGTGTGGTAACGAACACCCGGAAGGTCTTTAACACGACCACCACGGATTAGAACAACTGAGTGCTCCTGAAGGTTGTGACCTTCACCGCCGATGTACGATGTTACTTCGAAGCCGTTTGTCAGACGTACACGACAAACTTTACGAAGTGCTGAGTTAGGTTTTTTAGGAGTAGTAGTGTATACACGAGTACATACACCACGCTTCTGTGGGCACGCTTCTAGTGCAGGCACGTTGCTTTTTACAACTTGCTTAGCACGTGGCTTACGTACCAACTGGTTAATAGTTGCCATTAAATAGCTCCTGAAATATTACTTTCGTAAATGTGAAAAATCTGCCTCCCAACAACAGGAGGACGCGAAATTTTAGGCATCGCACCCAAGGGTGTCAAGATGTAACCAGCGATCAATCAAATGATTATTTCTTAATCAACCTGATATCCACGGGTTTTCCAAGGTTTGAGAATGCCTGTTAGGCCCACTTCATTTGCGTTTCGCAATCAACAGTTAAGCCAACAAAGCCTTTATAATCAACAACATTGACTTCAAGCTTAAGCTTATCCTGCAATCCGCGAGCAGCTAAATCCTCTGCCAGTAAATAAATTTTCACGCCGGCATCTTGAAACGAAAAAATTGGGCTATTTTCAACCGTAGCAGCGATAACTGCGTCTTGGATCAGCAAAATCGAGTCATTTTGGCTGATCACCGCAGCCGATTCATCAAATGCTCGGGACTGAAATGGGGAGCGGGTAAAAATATGGAGCATACAGAGCCTCACCGAGAAAGGGCTTAGAATGCCAGCACGCGCTGGCAGGCATGCAAATGGCCGGAAAACTCATCCGCCTCGCAGGCAATAACATCGATCAGCAGATCGTCTGTCGTTAGTCCGCGAGCCTGCAAAGACTGGCTGCAGACATAAACCTGTTCGATGTCATAGAGTTCAAGCATCTTGAAGGTAGCGATATAGTCGCGGGATAAAATGCCTTTTGGCTGCTGGCAGTCCAGTAACTGGTAAACACCATCGCCATGGAAGAACAGCGAAATATCTTCGCTGTAGGCGGAGGTCGCCAATACCGCGTCAAGGCCTTCACGACCCGAAGCAGTACCATGAGGGGCATGGCGGAATACAAAACCTAGAGTTGTCATGATTATCCTGTTAAAACTGAATAACGCGATCGGCGGTCAGCATGGCTTCGGCCAAACCACCCAACCCTGCCTGCTCAAAACCCTCCGCCAAATTACTGCTTGCCAGTTGGTTCTGTTCGGCTTCCTGGGGGCTGATGATCCCGCGGCGCAATGCTGCAGCCACACAGGTTTGCAGCTCAGTGCCATGAACCTGTGCCAATTGCTGCCAAGCAGCCACTAGGTCAAATTCATCCGAAGCCGGTGCCGTCAGGGCTGAGCCGTTATGCACCCCGTCTTGATAGAAGAACACCCGGGTCAGGCGGTGGCCCTCAGCCAGTAGTGCATCGGCAAATTGGTAGGCCGTCCGTGCCGATTGGGTCCCGTAGGCCGGGCCTTCCACCACCAGCACATAGTTCAGGCTCATTTTTCGCCATCCTCGGTCTTGCGCTGGCGGATGTAGAGGTAGACCGTATGCTTGGAGATATTAAGGCGGTCTGCAACCCGGTTGATCGCATCTTTAATGTCGAAGATACCTTTGTCGAACAGCTCCATCACGATCTGACGGTTCTTAGCGTTGTTCGATACATTCTTATCGGCGTTGATTTCTTCGATGGTACGCTCAACGGTCTGGTCCACCAACTCGTCAACATCACTGGCAAAGTTAACGCTTGATGCCGCCTGCTTGGCTTCATCGGTCGGCATGAAGGATTGCAAGATCTGCGAAAACGGTGCGTCGAGGTTTACGTTGATACACAGCAGGCCGATGATATCGTTGTCGCCGTTGCGGATTGCAATGGTGATCGACTTCATCAAGTCGCCGCCCTTGGCACGGGTGAAGTAGGCACGGGAGAAGTTACGCTCCGAGCCTTCGATGTCACGTAGCATGCGTAGGGCAAGATCGGTGATTGGCGAACCTACTTTACGCCCAGTATTTTCACCATTGGCGATCTTGATTGCAGAGGTGTTGAGATCGGCCAATGAGTGCAGCACGATTTCACAGAATGGACCAATCAAGGCAGCCAAGCCGTCTACAACGGCCTCGTATGAACGAAGAATAATGTAATCGTGCTCGCTAAAAGCACGCGGCTCAATCAAGTCACTCTCAACCATCACATCTGAGCCAAAGTTTTCAGTAGATACCACGCGTCTATCTTCCTTGCTGTTGCCCATTCTATTTCACTTCTGCGCCACAGAAATGGGAAAAAATAAATAGAATGGGCTATGCCTCACCGGGAAAGAAAATTTCACGGCGATTGATAAAATTTCAAATCTTGCTTGCAAGTTTATCAGATTTCGGACAGTTGCCTGAACATTTTCACACCATATACAACTAGAATGATAAAAAAACCCAGCCGAGGCTGGGTTTTTTAACTCTTCCTAAATCGCAATATTGCTGCGGGCAGGATTACTGGGCAGCTTCAACCTCTGCTGGCTGATCCGCTTTTACGATATCAAGAAGTTCTACTTCGAATACCAGCGTAGAATTAGCAGGGATACTTGGGTTCGCCTGAGAACCGTAGGCTAGCTCTGGCGGGATAACGAAGGTGAACTTAGAACCCACCGGCATTAGCTGGACACCTTCAGTCCAACCAGAAATAACCTGGTTCAGTGGGAAGGTTGCTGGCTGGTTACGTGCGTAAGAGCTGTCGAACTCAGTACCGTCAGTTAGCATACCTTTGTAATGTACTTTTACTGTATCCGTTGCTGCTGGCTTGTCGCCTTCACCCTCAGTCTCAACCTGGTAAAGCAGGCCTGAGTCAGTTTTCACCACGCCGTCTTTCTTCTCAAACTCAGCACGGTAGTCTTCACCAGCCTTGATGTTCTTCTCAGCTTCTTCCTGTGCTTTTTGCTGTGCAATTTCAGACACACGCTGATCCAGTGCCTGAAGCGCCTGCTGGGTCTCTTCCTGCGTTAGGCGGCTCTTGTCGGCAAATACATCGGTCACACCCGCTAGTACTTGCTCTTTGCTTAGCTCCAAGCCCAACTCTTTCTGCTGGTCTAGGTTCGCAGCCAGGTATTGTGCCAGAGAAGCACCAATAGCATATGCGGCTTTGTCATCTTCAGTTGCGAATGTCGCCGGTGCGGCTTCAGCTGCCACCTGCTCTACTTTTGCAGGCTCTGCCGGTTTTGTTTCTGCTGCTTTTTCATCTTGGCAGCCTACAGCTAGCAGGATCGTTGCAGCCAAAACAGACATCTTCAGAACAGGTTTCATGTATTTCTCCATTTTAAACTGAGGCGATGCCTCAAAAATCAGTCGCCAGCCTTTTCAACGTGCGGTATGAAAAGCACTGTAGATCAATATACTAATATACGTCTTATGGATGCACAGCACGGGCAGTGCATTCATAAAAATTAACACTATGTGTTAACCAAGTGGAACCAGACCTTAATGCAAACAAAAAGATACGTGCCTTTTTTCATTTTGGCACTTTTCATCCTCACTGGCTGTTTTTTTTCCGGTACAGAGCTCAATCGCTGGAACTTGGCTCCAGAAGGTACCACCAGCTTCAGCCTCAGTCGGGACGGGCGTTTTGCCCTCTACCACTCAGCCCAACAAGGTATCGTGCTGTGGGACTTACAGCAAAACAAAAAGTTAGCTGAGTTTGGTTCTCAAGATCCATATCACAATACAGTGCTGAGCAGCCAGATTTCCGATAATGGGCGTTATGCCATTACTGCAACCGCACAAAACTTTGCAGTGTGGGATTTAGCCTGGGGGCAATCCGAGGGCCTGTGGTCGATTTCCGACGGCCTTATCCGTGATGCCGCTATCGCCAACAATGGCCAGCATGTGCTATTGGCACTGTCCAATAGTAAAGCCCTGTACGTCGACTTGGGCAGCGGAAGGCGACTAGAGTTCCTTGCCCACCGAGAAAAAGTCAATTCCGTCGCTATTTCTGCCAATGGTCGTTATGCCCTGTCGGGTGGCAATGACCATTCCGCCTACCTGTGGGATACCCAGAGCGGCCAGATCATTCAGCAGTTCGAACACCAGAGCCGGATCAGCCGGGTGGCACTGCAACGGGATGGTAAACTGGCGATGACAGCCGATGGTAGCAACGACATTACTATCTGGGACCTACAAAATGGTGAGCAAGTCTCCTCACTGGCTGTTAGGCTCCGCCAGCAAATCCTATCCAGTGCCCGTTTCTCCGATGACGGCAAGCTAATCGCTACCGGTACTCCTGCCCGCCGGATCGAACTGTGGGATACCCAGAGCGGTGATAACCTAGGTCGCTGGGAAGCGGCAGCCAAACAAGATACTCGACCACCCGCTGCGGTGGTGTATGATGTGGCCATTACACCCGACGGTCAGGTGATCTCGGGGACGTCAGCAGGTATCGCCCAGCAATGGACGACGGAATAACGCAATGAAAGAAATCGAACAGCTACAGGCCCGTA
Organism: Photobacterium sp. BZF1; assembly: GCF_014349205.1. Lineage (NCBI taxonomy): Bacteria > Pseudomonadati > Pseudomonadota > Gammaproteobacteria > Vibrionales > Vibrionaceae > Photobacterium > Photobacterium sp. BZF1. The sequence continues at coordinate 32,853 of NZ_JACSOF010000050.1, read as the reverse complement.
TCGACGAGCTTGAAATGAAGCAGGCTTTCCAGGAACAAACCATCGAAGACCTCAACCAGGCCCTGACCGAGCAACAGTTCCTGATTGACAAGATGCAGACCCAGTTGAAGTTCATGGTCGGCAAGGTGAAGGGAATGGAACCATCCAACCTGGCCAACGAGTCGGAAGAGACACCGCCGCCGCATTATTGACCGGGCAAGTGGTACTGGGTTCGCGGTCCTAGGTCCTTGGTGCTGTGGTGCTGTGGTGCTGTGGTGCTGTGAAAATTTACTATGCCGGTAGGGAGTGAATATTCTCCATACGTATTGAGCTAAATTTCAACCCTAGACTAGAAAAGTATGAGCTTTACTGCTCTTCCATAGGGCCATAGAACCTCAGGGCCATCCCAAAATGCATCAAAAATAAAAACGGGAAGCCAATGCCTCCCGTTTTTGATCACTTAATCATTAAGAATGATTAGTGCGAGCAGCCGCAGCCGCCTTTTTCTTCGCCGCCGCAGCAGCCTTCTTCTTTCTCACCGTGGTCGCCGCAGCTACCGCCACCACAGCAGCCGCCACCCTGGTGGATGTGGCCGTGAGCGATTTCTTCTTCAGTCGCAGCGCGAACAGCAACAACTTCTACGCCGAAAGTCAGAGTTTGACCAGCTAGCATGTGGTTGCCGTCGACAACAACGTGGTCACCGTCAACTTCAGTCACTTCTACAGGGATTGGGCCCTGATCAGTGTCTGCTAGGAAACGCATGCCTACAGTGATTTCGTCTACGCCCTGGAAAACGTCAGCCGGTACACGCTGAACCATCGCATCGATGTGCTCGCCGTAAGCTTCTTCTGGAGCAACTGTCACTTCAAACTTGTCGCCAGCTTCACGGCCTTCAAGCGCCTTCTCCAAACCTACGATCAGGTTGTTGTGGCCGTGTAGGTAATCAAGAGGTGCTTCAGTTGTCGACTGGTCAACAACAACGCCTTCTTCGGTCTTAACTTGGTAAGCCAGGCTTACTACGATGTCTTTAGCGACTTTCATGTTTACTCCAATTTTGAACTGGGTATCAAAGGATTTCGCCCGCATGATACCGGATAATGGCAGCAAGATGCCAATATTCTGTTTAAAGGCTGTTCAGCCTACTTAGTCCTCGGGTTTGAATATCCCGATAACCTGTTGTTTGGTTTGCGAAGAGAGTTGATCGCTCTGCTCGACGGACTGGGGGGCCCTGGTATCGGTATGGCCGCAGGATACACATTCAACCCGCTCAACCTCATTTTCCTGCCACCAGCGCAATGTATCCTGCTGACTACAGCTTGGACAGACTGCACCGGCGATAAACCGTTTCTTGGCCATGCTTTCGCTCCTTGCCACTATGTTCGTTGATGTCACTAATATTTAAGGACTGGTCAATCCCAGCCGTTATGACGCTCCCGCTCTCCCCGCATTTCCCTATCAAAGATCTCTTCAAGCTCTTTGCGCGCTTCACGTGCCCGAGTTGCCAGATGGACATCTTCCGAGTGTTGCGGCAACAGATCTCTCAGAGCGGTGGTATCCAAGCGGCGGAAATGGGCTTCAGCCCGCTTGGCCTGATAGGGGTGCATACCCAGAGATATGAGGGCCTGGCGGCCCAAATCAAGGGCACCTGCAAAAGTTTCACGGGAAAAGTTCTCGACGCCATGGCTAAGCAGCTGGTGAGCTTCAACCCGGCTGCGGGCCCTTGCCAGTACTTTGAGGTTGGGGAAATATTGCTGGCACAAGTCAACCACTTCCATCACCTCGTCGGGCTCATCGGTACAGATGATGATGGCTTCTGCCTTATCTGCCCCAGCGGCACGCAGTAATTCCAATTGGGTGGCATCACCGTAATACACCTTGTAGCCGAATTTACGCAGGAATTGGATCTGGCTTGGATCCCGCTCCAGTACCGTCACCCGGATTTTATTGGCAAACAGCAATCGCCCTACGACCTGACCGAAGCGACCGAAACCGGTGATAATCACTCGCGGTTCACGGTCTATCACGTCTGATTCTAGCTCAGCCTCGGCTTCCGCCTTGAAGGTGTAAACAAACCACTTATCCTGCAGCAGCAAAATAAGCGGCGTCGTCATCATCGACAGGCTCACGACCACCAGCAGGAACGCTGACAGTTCTCCACCCAAAAGCCCCTCGCCCATTGCGGCGGTAAACAGGACAAAAGCGAACTCTCCCCCTTGGCTAAGGATCGCCGCCATCTGGCTGCGTGATTTGGCTCGGGTACCAAAAATACGTGCCAGCCCATACAAAATAAAACCTTTGATACTAATTAGGGCAATGACGGCTAGCAGGATCTGCAATGGGTATTGCAACAGTAGCCCGAGGTTGACCGCCATCCCCACCGAGATGAAAAACAGGCCCAGCAACAACCCTTTGAAAGGCTCAATGGCAATTTCCAGCTCATGGCGGTACTCACTCTCGGCCAGCAATACCCCGGCCAAGAAAGTACCGAGCGCCATCGACAGCCCTAGCGACTGCATTCCCAGAGCAATACCGATCACCAGAAGCAGGGCCGCGACATTGAACAGCTCACGCACACCGCTCATCACCACCCAGCGGAACAATGGCCGCAACAGGAAATGACCGCCGACCAACAAGGCAAGGATCCCACCTATCATCCAGGCAAAATCAATCCAGCTACCACCGCCCCCCCCCGCTAAGACCGGCAGTATCGCCAACATAGGGATCACGGCAATATCTTGGAACAGCAAAACCGCAAACCCGGACTGACCGGTTTCGCTCCCGCCGAGGTTCTGCTCTTCAATAACACGTAAGGCAATCGCCGTTGACGACAACGCCAACCCCATCCCCACCACTAGCGCATCACGCCAAGACACCGCAGGCAACAATGACTGGCCGGCCAGCATCAAAACCAAGGCTGCAATCACCAAACTGGTGACCACCACCTGGCTACCGCCCAGCCCCAAAATAGGCTTGCGCATCTGCCACAGCTTCTTGGGGTTTAGTTCAAGGCCTATCAGGAACAGCAGCAGTACCACACCGAATTCGGAGAAATGGAGAATGGCATCCACATCAGAAATCAGCCTCAGCCCCCACGGGCCAATAGCGATCCCCGCCAACAAATACCCTAAAACAGAGCCCAGCCCCAAACGTTGGGCAATCGGCACAGCCACCACCGCTGCGGCAAGGAACACGACACTGACCGACAATACATCACTCGCCATACTTCGCTTCCTCCATCAGGGCCATTGGCGCTTCCAGCCACTGACGATACTCTTCGGCATGTTGTTCACGTTCCCCGGCAGGTATCCGTCGGGCCCAGTGCAACACCAACGGCGGCAGCCACTTCATCCGGCACAGCATGGCACTCAGTTCGAACGGGCGGAGGATTTCATCAACGCTGCAACGGTTGTAACCGTCTGGGGTATATGCCTCAGCCGCCCCGCCAGTGGTGATCACCGAACGCCAATACTTACCCTGGGTTTGGGTGCCTTCACCGTGGGCAAACCCTTTGCTCAAGACGACGTCTATCCACTCCTTAAGCAGTGACGGGCAGGAATACATATAAAGCGGGTGCTGGAAGACGATGATGTCGTGATCCCGGACTAGCTCGCGTTCAAAAGTAATGTCGATAAAGAAGTCGGGATAGGCCGCATAGAGGTCATGGACCGTGACATGGGGGAGCCGGCTGATCGCCGCCAGCATGGCGCGGTTAGCAACCGATGCCTCCGGATCGGGATGGGCATAAAGTACGAGTATGCGTGGAAGTCCTTTTGCTAACATAGCATTCCTTGTTACAACAGCAAAATATGCCTATTTCGCCATGGGTTACAACTTTTTATTAACCTATATCAACATAATACATAATTGCAGGCAAAGAGGATCGATTAATCGCCTCCCATTGCCACCTTGTTTGTTTTTTCTTCCGCTATGGCAGGTATTAGCGGTCACCGCCGCTTTGCGGTAGACTCCGCACTTATTTCTTGCATTTAGTTTTTGCGGAGCGGGGCACCCCCGGCACAGTCAATGATCACTTTTTCCGATATCCAACTTCTACGCGGTGGCAAGATCCTGCTTGACCAAGCCACGGCGACTATCCACCCGGGCGACAAAGTCGGTCTGGTCGGCAAAAATGGCTGTGGTAAGTCCACTCTGTTTGCCCTGCTTAAGCATGAGCTGAGTGTCGATGCCGGTAACTGCCAGTACCCAGCAAACTGGGAGTTGGCTTGGGTTGCCCAGGAAACCCCTGCCCTTGAGCGTGAGGCACTGGAATATGTCATTGACGGTGACCGTGAATACCGCCAATTGGAAGCAGATCTACTTGCTGCCGAGCAAGCAGACAATGGTACCAAGGTTGCAGAATTGCATGGCAAGCTAGAAGCCATTGGTGGCTACAGTATCCGTGCCCGTGCCGCCGAACTGTTGGACGGTTTGGGTTTCTCGCAGGAACAAATGCAATGGCACCTAACCCAATTTTCGGGTGGTTGGCGTATGCGCCTCAACCTTGCCCAGGCCCTGCTTTGCCGCTCAGACTTGCTGTTACTCGATGAACCAACCAACCACTTGGATCTCGATGCTGTCATGTGGCTGGAAAAATGGCTACAAAGCTACCGTGGCACGCTGGTATTGATCTCGCACGACCGTGACTTCCTTGACCCTATCGTCAATCGGATCATCCATATTGAAAACCAGACCATGAACAGTTACACCGGTAACTACTCATCGTTTGAAACCCAGCGGGCGGAAAAGCTGGTGTTGCAACAGGCAATGTACCAGAAGCAGCAAAAGCAAATGGCCCATATGCAATCTTACATAGACCGCTTCCGTTACAAGGCCAGCAAGGCCCGTCAGGCCCAGAGCCGGATCAAAGCCCTAGAGCGGATGGAAAAAGTGTTACCGGCCCAGTTCGATAACCCCTTCAGCTTCGAGTTCCGCGAACCCAGCGCCCTGCCGAACCCAATCCTGATGATGGATCAGGTGGCGGCGGGTTACGGTGACAACCTGATCCTTGAAAAAATCCGGTTGAACCTGGTGCCGGGTAGCCGAATTGGCCTACTCGGCCGCAACGGCGCCGGTAAATCGACCCTGATCAAGATGCTGGCTGGCGAACTGCCAGCCAAGGCCGGGGAGCTCGCCTACTCACAGGGTGTGAAGATTGGCTACTTCGCCCAGCACCAGCTTGAAACCCTGTATATGGACGATACCCCGGTCCAGCATATGGCGCGTATAGCCCCGCAGGCTACCGAGCAGCAGTTACGTGACTACCTCGGAAGCTTCGGCTTCCTAGGCGACAAGGCATTGGAAAAAGTCGGCCCATTCTCCGGTGGGGAAAAGGCGCGTCTGGTACTGGCCCTTATCGTATGGCAACGCCCTAACCTGCTGCTACTCGATGAACCGACCAACCACCTGGATCTCGATATGCGCCAGGCCCTGACACTCGCCTTGCAGTCCTATGATGGCGCAATGGTCATTGTCAGCCACGACCGTTTCCTATTGCGGGCGACAACCGATGACCTTTACCTCGTTCACGACCGTCAGGTCGTCCCGTTCAACGGTGACCTCAACGATTACCACAAATGGTTGACCGAGCAGCAGCGCAACGAACGCCGAGAAATGCAGGCCAGCAAGCCGGAAGTGACCAAAGACAACAGCGCCGCTTCGCGCAAAGAACAAAAGCGTCTGGAGGCAGAGCTGCGCAAGCTGACAGCCCCGATCCGCAAGAAAATCACCCAGCTTGAAACCAAGATGGACAAGCTCAATGCCGCTATCAGTGATGCCGAAGCCAAACTCAGTGACAGCAGCATTTATGAGGCGGAGAACAAAGCTCTGCTGAATGAACAGCTACAGATCCAGGCGGATGCCAAGTCATCGCTGGAAGAGGTAGAAATGGAGTGGATGGAGCTACAGGAAGAACTGGAGTCAATGGAGCAGCAACATGCCCCTGAATGATGAGCCTTGCCGTCATGGTTCGAAGCGCGACCCGCTGAGCCATGATGCCTTCTGGCAGTTTAGCTACACTCACTACTTTAAGGCGGACGTTGAGGCCGCCTGCCTGGCCCTGCAAACTTTCCACAGCGGGAGCGTCAACCTGGCCCTGCTAATGATCTGGCTCGATGCGCAGTCTATTGACCTGACACAGGAACAACGGCAGCAACTCGAGCAGAGCCTCAAACCGACTGAGGGCCTGCTCGAACGCTACCGCCACATGCGCCGCTCGTTGAAGCCCCAGCTAGATAGTGACGGATACGAGCAGCTCAAAAACTTCGAGTTGCAAATGGAGCGCCAGCAACAGCACGACTTGATTGCGACGTTAAACCAAATGCCGCTCCGCCACGTAGCAGAGCATGTATCCGGTGCAAACCTTGCCCGCTATTGCCATCGCCTGGGGGCTGTGGCATTGATAGATAAACTGATGGCGAAATAGAACCACTTCGAGGAACCGTTATGACAATGGCTTTCCAGCCAGCCAAAGGGCTAGCAAACCCCCACCTGCAAACCCTGCTGCCGCGCTTTTTGCGTCGCAAGCCATTGTTCACTCCCCTCACCCAGCGGATTGAAACGCCTGATGGTGATTTCCTCGACTTAGCCTGGACAGCGCCTGTTGCCGATTGCCACCCCGAGCAGCCGGTGATGATCCTGTTCCATGGCCTTGAAGGCAGTTTCCACAGCCCCTATGCAAATGGGTTGCTCCATGCCGCCAAGCAACAAGGCTGGCTCGCGGTAATGATGCACTTTCGCGGCTGCAGTGGCGAGATGAACCGCATGCCGCGTAGCTACCACTCGGGGGAAACCAGCGACGCCCGTTTCTTTATCCAGTGGTTGCGCCAACAATTACCTACCCAGCCCTTTGTCGCCGTCGGTGTGTCGCTTGGGGGTAATATGCTGGTGAACTACCTAGCAGAAAGTGGGGAGCACTCCGAACTCTCCGCCGCTCAGGTGATTTCTCCGCCGTTGGATCTCGCTGCCTGCTCGGAAAGGATCCAGCAGGGATTCTCCAAAATCTACCAGCAATACCTACTCGGCTCGATGAAGCGTAACCTGAGCCGGAAAATCGCAGCCCTGCCTGGTGATATGCCGGTATCAAGTGAAGTCGCAGGGCAACTGCAAACCCTGTGGCAGTTTGACGAACACGTCACAGCGCCGCTACACGGCTTCAAAGATGCCGCCGATTATTACCAGCGCTGCAGTGGCCTGCCCCGCCTTGCTGACGTGGCCGTTCCACTTAGGGTGATCCATGCCAAGGACGACCCGTTCATGACCGAGGCGGTGATCCCCACAGAACCGCTGCCGCCACACATCCAATACGATCTCTGCCAATACGGCGGCCATGTCGGGTTTGTCACCGGATCATGGCGCCAGCCGGATTTCTGGCTCGAGAAGACGGTACCGGAGTGGTTTAAACAGGCGATAGGCGATAGGCGATAGGCGATAGGCGATAGGCGATAGGCGATAGGCGATACAAAGATTTAGCTAAAGCGCTAATGAGATCAAGCTTCTTGCTCTGTGCTCTTCCAGGGGCCATTCGCCGCTAGCCGCTGGCCTTGCGCTTTCCCCCTCTACAACTGATGCATTTGCCAATATAATTGCCCTTACCATCCGATACAGAAAAGCCGTAACCATGAACATCCCCTGGCAAGACCTTGACCCTGATACCCTGACTAACATTATCGAGCATTTCGTATTGCGCGAAGGGACTGACTATGGCGAGCGCGAGTTGTCACTGGCCGCCAAGGTTGACCGGGTACGCAAGCAACTGCAAAGCGGTGAAGCGGTGATTGTGTATTCCGAACTGCACGAGACTATCGATATCAAATCCAAACGCCAATTGGGCCAAAGTTAACCTTGCCCCGAACTCTGTAGACCCGGCATTTTTGACATCCTGGCTTGACCTTACCGCCCAGCCCTGTTAATAACTCTTTCCGTTAATGTTAACGACAGGGTTTGTCATGTCTGCAAAACACCCCATTATTGCAGTAACAGGGTCCTCGGGGGCGGGAACGTCTACCACCTCCGAAGCATTCCGTAAGATGTTCAATATGATGAGCATCAATGCTGCCTGGCTTGAAGGTGATAGCTTCCACCGCTTCACCCGTCCGGAAATGGACGTCGAAATCCGCAAGGCCAAAGAACAAGGCCGCCATATCAGCTATTTCGGCCCCCAAGCCAACGATTTCCCATTGCTGGAAACTTTCTTCCGCCAATATGGCGAAGACGGTAGCGGCCAGTTCCGCCGTTACCTGCACACGTTTGACGAAGCCGTACCGTATAACCAGATGCCAGGGACATTTACCCCTTGGCAAACTCTGCCTGAAAATACTGACTTGCTATTCTATGAAGGCCTACACGGTGGTGTGGTCGATGGCGAGGTCAATGCCGCCCAGCATGTCGATCTGCTCATCGGCATGGTGCCGATTGTCAACCTCGAATGGATCCAGAAGATCGTCAGAGATACTCGGGATCGTGGTCACTCCCGCGAAGCCGTAATGGAGTCAATCGTGCGCTCGATGGACGATTACCTCAACTACATTACCCCGCAATTCTCCCGCACCCATATCAACTTCCAGCGGGTCCCGACGGTCGATACCTCGAACCCATTCAGTGCCAAGGCCATCCCTAGCCTGGATGAAAGTTTCGTGGTGATCCGTTTCCGAGGCATCAAAAATGTCGACTTCCCTTACCTGCTGTCAATGATCCAAGGGTCATTCATGTCGCGCCATAACACCCTCGTGGTGCCCGGCGGCAAAATGAGCTTTGCGATGGAGTTGATTATGCGGCCGCTGATCCAGCAGCTGATTGATACAGGAAAGATTGGGTAAGAGCGCCGGCGATAGGCGATAGGCGATAGGCGATAGGCGATAGGCGATAGGCGTGATTTTCCCATTGCCTCTGGCCCATCGCCATCTTTTGCCGCCGAATTACTCTTCCACCACCTCGTACGAGTGGGTCATCTCGACGCCTTCACCCAGCATCAGGCATACCGAGCAGTATTTCTCAAGCGAGTCGGCAACCGTCTTGGCTACGATGACTTCATCCAGACCCATCCCCGTGACCACAAAGTGCAGGTTGGCCGTAGTGAAAATACGCGGGGCCTGCTCACGGCGCACCGAGTTGATTTGCGCTTCACAACCAGTAATTTTCTGGCCTGCTGACTTGAGTCCGTCAACCACATCCACCGAGCTACATCCACCCGCAGCCATCAAAACCAGTTCCATTGGGCTTGGCGCTTTTTCGCCACCATTCCCGTCCATCACCACGCTATGACCGGAATTTGACTGTCCAAGAAAGGTCATATTTTCGACCCATTTCACTCGTGATTGCATTGCTTTCTCCTTACAACTTTTACGGGGTTTCGGCACTTGTTAGCAACTGTGTGATCATGTGCACACTTATGACTACAAAATGGCCTTTTCACATAGATCAATATCAAGAAAAGCGCGCCGAAAAAAGATAAAATCTGAACTAATTATTCACGTGAGCTTGCAGCCCAGCGGTTGACTGAATATCCTAAACGACGAACTAATTATGGTTAGGCCCAGCCGCATTTTGAAGGACGTCGTTGTTGGGCAACAAACGCAGAGGAAGTTAGTAATATGGTTCCAGGTAAACCTCAAACAGATCCAACTCTAGAGTGGTTTCTTTCCCATTGCCACATTCATAAATACCCTTCAAAGAGTACTTTGATCCACGCGGGTGAAAAAGCAGAGACGCTCTACTACATCGTCAAAGGTTCTGTTGCGGTCCTGATCAAGGATGAAGAAGGTAAGGAAATGATCCTGTCTTACCTAAACCAAGGTGACTTCATCGGTGAATTAGGCCTATTCGAAGAAGGCCAAGAGCGTACCGCTTGGGTTCGTGCTAAGACCCCTTGCGAAGTCGCAGAAATTTCTTTCAAGAAATTCCGCCAGCTTATCCAGGTAAACCCAGACATCCTAATGCGCCTATCTGCGCAAATGGCTAGCCGCCTACAGGTGACAAGCCAGAAAGTTGGTGACTTGGCATTTCTGGACGTAACAGGCCGTATCGCACAGACTCTATTGAATCTGGCTAAGCAGCCAGATGCAATGACCCACCCAGACGGTATGCAAATCAAGATCACTCGTCAGGAAATCGGCCAAATCGTTGGCTGTTCCCGTGAGACTGTAGGTCGTATCTTGAAGATGCTGGAAGAGCAGAACCTGATTTCTGCCCACGGCAAAACAATTGTTGTTTACGGTACGCGCTAAGCCGTTAGCTCTCCGTAATACACACCAATATCTAAAAGCCGCCCTGTGCGGCTTTTTTATTACCCGCAGCGCTCCCATTTCATGCTTTCAGGGCATTACTGTCTACCGCATCACTGTTTTTATGCTTGTATCTGGCTCGCTTGGTGCTACATTGTGCATATCAACCTCATCACCTGTAATGGAATACCGGTATGGACATCGAACGCTTTTCACCGCATAGCACCCACCACTTACATCGCGGCGTTATTTCGCCCCTGCCCGATACTATTGAAATGACCGGGTTCAGTGACAGTCGCCATTACCTTGAACAGCACGAAAAGGTGAAGCGCCACACGCCGGAATCCCATTTGGGCTACCCGCTCGACAGCCTCAAGCATTAAAACCGTTAAGTTCAGGCCTATGGGGACCAAATATTAAAAAGGCCGATGGCAATGGTTGCCGTCGGCCTTTTTGTTCCCAGTGAAAAACCGAACCGGTAAAAGAGTGGCTAACTGGCGTCGGTACTTTCGAAGATCTTGTCTGCCGATGCTTCGACAAAGCCGGTATATAGCTCACCGTCTTCTTTCGGGTAGCGCTTGGCAAACTCATAGAAGCCACCGGGAATGGTATAGACACCATCGGTAAAGCCTACTTCCACCCTGTCGGCCATGGTCGACGACTGCTCAAGCATCACCTCGGGGCTACCTTTGACCTCACCACCGCCGCTGTTAATCTCGAAGCCGTTATGGCGCAGCAGGTGATTGACCTCGGCAACTTCGGTAAATTGCTCAAGCTGGTTAATGCTCACTGTAAAGTGGTTGGCGCCGAAGCCATGGGCAGCTAACCAGCCGGCATACTCGCTCTCTGCTGCCAACAGTTCATAGGTCGCGTAGTCCAAATCCCATAACCGCCCGCCATAGAGGAAGGCCGGATCATGCATCGCTTGCTCGGGGACCTGGTTAACCAGATCCCTGACCGTTTGCTGCAGCAAAGAACTGAACTGCCCGACCATCAATTCACTGATAAACACTTTAGGAGCTAACGGGTTGGGGTGCTCGAAGTGTTCGGCATACAGTTTCTTGGCCTCGAACTTGTAGCGGCCGCAAGGCTTGTAGCCAATCGCGATGAACGGGGCTGCCAAACGGTCGAGGCCGACCATTGGCAAATTAAACGTCCGCAGCGCAATATGGTCATTGAGCAGCGGCTCTTCTTCGGTCAGCAGATCATGTACCTGGGCCGCTGACGGGCACAGGCGCTGGATATAATCCTGCCACAACCCGGAAAATAGTTGCTCTACCCTTTCCATGTGCTCGCTATCCTCTTTGGCTGGTGAATGATTGACGGCCATCAAAGCGTGATGCCCGGTGATAACTGGGCAGGTAACTCAGTCTGCTCACCTTCCATCGATGCCATCGGGTACGCACAGTAGTCTGCCGCGTAATAGGCGCTTGGCCGTAAGTTGCCAGATGCTCCCGGTCCGCCAAATGGCGCATCACCACTGGCCCCGGTTAACTGGCGGTTGCGGTTCACAATCCCGGCACGGATATGCTCGATAAAGTATTGCCACTCGCTATCATCGGTTGAAACCAAACCGGCAGACAACCCATAGCGGGTATCATTGGCTTTCTCCACCGCATCATCCAGCTCATGATAACGGGCAACCTGCAGCAAAGGACCAAAGTATTCCTCATCCGGCAACTCAGCGATCTGGCTGACATCGATGATCCCTGGGGTCACAATCGCCCCTTGGCCACGGGTTGCAGGCAATAGTGCCTCACCACCTAACTCAAGCAACTGCGACTGGGCCTGCATAATGTTATCAGCAGCCTGGACCGAGACTTGTGCCCCCATAAATGGGGCCGGTTCATCAAACTGACCACCCACTCGGATCTGGCGGGTCAGTTCCAGCAAACGCGCCAAGATACGATCCCCTTCCTCACCATGTGGCAAGTAGAGACGGCGGGCGCAGGTACAGCGCTGGCCAGCACTAATGAAGGCAGACTGAATAATAGTGTAGACAGTAGCATCCAACTCGCCATAGTGACGGGAGATCACCATTGGATTATTGCCACCCATCTCAAGCGCCAGCATCTTGCCCGGTTGCCCGGCAAACTGGCGGTGGAGCAAGTGACCGGTATTGGCACTGCCGGTAAACAGCAAACCATCAATGCCTTTGGCCCCTGCCAACGCTTCACCGGTAGCGCGCGCCCCCTGCACCAAGTTGATGACGCCATCAGGCAAACCTGCCTGCTGCCACAACTTCATGGTCTCTTCCGCCACTTTAGGGGTCAAATCCGACGGCTTGAACACCACGGTGTTACCGGCCAGCAATGCCGGGACGATATGGCCGTTGGGCAAATGGCCCGGGAAATTATAGGGGCCAAAGACTGCCATTACCCCCAATGGACGGTGGCGAAGTACAGCCTGGGTACCGGCAACCTCTTTTTGTTTCTCGCCTGTCCGCTCCTGGTAGGCACGTAGCGATATTGCAATCTTGCCAACCATTGCGCCCGCTTCGGTACGGGTTTCCCACAACGGCTTGCCGGTTTCCTCGGCAATGACCACAGCAATAGCTTCGCTATGTGCTTTGACCAACTCGGCAAAACGCTCAACGATTGCCTGGCGCTCGACAAACGGTGTCTTGCGCCAACTCACCAATGCCGCTCTCGCCGCTGACACCGCCTGCTCGACCTGTTCGGCAGTCGCTGACAGCCCCTGCCACACAACATCACTGGTGTAAGGGTTGAGCGACTGCATCGCTTGTCCTTCGCCGGCTAACCAGCGGCCTGCAATCCATTGGGTCATGGTGTTCTCCTTTACTGGGCGATCAGGCGAACCTGATCCCCTTGTTTAACGTCCAGTGCCTTGGCAGCTTCTGCACTGATCAAAGCCGTCCCATTCAAGACATCTACCTTGTCGACGACTGCGCGGAAGTGGGTAAATGAGGTATTGCTGACAATACTGTCGGCTTGGCCGGTCGGCTGGCCGATTTCGACCCGGCATAACTGGGAATGGCGTACCGATTCGATATTTCTGGCATCGCATTCAACGGTTGGGCCGGCATCGAAAATGTCGACATAACCACGGCAGGTGAAGCCTTCCTTCTCCAGCAAGCGAAGTGCCGGGCGCGTTTTTTCATGCACCTGCCCAATCACGGCCTGCGCTTCAGGGCTGAGCAAGTTAACGTAGATTGGCAGCTTCGGCATCAAATCGGCAATGAAGCCCTTTTTGCCAATACCGGTCAGGTAATCGGCCAAGGTAAAATCAATCGAGAAGAAGTGCTCTTTGAGCCACTCCCAGAATGGTGAATTACCGTCTTCGTCCGACACCCCTCGCATCTCTGCAATCACTGTGTTGTCAAAACGCTCCGGGTGCTGTGCCATCATCAAGAAACGGCACTTGGATAACAGACGGCCATTCAGGCCCTGACGCCACTCCGGGCGCAAGAACAAGGTGCAAAGCTCACTCACACCGGTGTAATCATTACCGAAGGTCAGTACTTTCACCACGTTGTGGACGTTGAGCCGGCGTGACGAATGCACCACGGTACTCAGGTGATAGGTGTAAAATGGGTTATCCAACCCAATCGCGGCCTCGATAGCCGTCGTCCCTGCAATTTCCCCGGTTTCGGTATCTTCTGCCACCATCAGGTAACCTTCCGAGCCCGGCTGGGTGACAGCCTTGGCAAAACTCTCTTCGGAATGCTGAATGCGGTTAGCGAGGATTTCCTCATTAACCGGTAGCGAGGTGAAACCATGGCCCGACTCTTCCGCACACTGTAGTAGTGCAGGTAGATCCGCGGCAGTAATAGGACGTATAACCAGCATCGAACTCCCTCCTGATGCAAGCTGCAGCTTAGCTGCCAACTAGTGATAAGACCGGCATAGGGCCGGAGGGTGCGGCCAAGCTCCTGCCAGCCGCCCCAGTTAGATTAAATTATGAATAGATCTTGGCGATAGCGCGCTCGAGGCGGGCCATGCCCTCATCGATATCGGCTTTGTCGATCACCAAAGACGGGGTAAAGCGCACCACATTGGTACCGGCAACCAGTACCATCAGGCCTTCCTCTCCTGCTGCCAGCAAGATATCCCTTGCCCGGCCCTGCCACTCCTCATTGAGCGCCGCGCCAAGCAACAGGCCCTTACCGCGAATTTCAGCAAATACCGGATACTTGGCATTGATCGCTTCTAGCGCCTCACGGAACCATTGCTCGCGCTGCTTGACGCCTGCCAGCACTTCCGGCTTGGTGACTTCACTCACGACAGCTTCGGCCACGGCACAAGCCAGTGGGTTACCGCCGTAAGTTGAACCGTGGGTACCGATTTTCAGGTGGGCCGCCAGTTCTGCGGTCGTCAGCATGGCACCAATAGGGAAGCCGCCACCGAGTGATTTCGCCGTACTCAGAATATCCGGGGTAACACCCAAGCCCTGATAAGCATAGAAGTCACCTGTCCGCCCATTACCGGTTTGTACTTCATCGAAAATCAGCAGCGCATTGTGTTTGTCACACAGTTCACGGACACCCTGAACAAACTCTGGAGTTGGCGACACGATACCGCCCTCGCCCTGCAGCGGCTCCATCATCACCGCACAGGTACGCTCCGACATATGCTCGGCCAGGCTGGACAGATCATTGTAGGCTAGATGGGTGACTGCTCCCGGTTTCGGCCCGAAGCCATCGGAGTAGGCCTCTTGGCCACCGACCGTTACGGTAAAGAAAGTACGGCCGTGGAAGCCTTGTTTAAAAGAAATAATCTCGGACTTCTCCGGGCCAAACTTGTCCGCCGCGTAACGACGGGCCAGTTTCAATGCTGCCTCGTTGGCCTCGGCACCGGAGTTGGCAAAGAAGACTTTATCGGCAAAGCTGTGCTCAGTAAGCAGTTTGGCCAGTCGCAGTGCCGGCTCGTTGGTCATCACATTGCTCAGGTGCCAAATCTGCTCGGCCTGCGCCTTCAGCGCATCAACCATAACCGGGTGGCAGTGGCCCAGGCAGCTCACGGCAATACCGCCAGCAAAGTCGACATATTCCCGACCTTCCTGATCCCACACCCGTGCACCCTGCCCCTTAACCGGGATCATCTGCATCGGTGCGTAACACGGCACCATCACTTCATCGAACACCTGACGATCGACTTTATACTCCTTTGCCATTATTGTTTCCTTCTAACGTTTTTGCCCTAAGCATAGTATTTACATTTTATTAACCAATTCCAATAGCAGAATATTTTTTTATTCCCTATCAGTTAACGGTTAATCTCCTACAAAATACATATTTATGCGGGGTTGGGGAAAACTTATTAAGCCCCAAACACTAAAAGGTGTTTTTCCCGCAAGGAAATAAAGTGATAACGAGCCTTCAGCCTGCATAATCTTTCCGTGCCAAAAAAAACGAAAAAGATGCAGAAATGTTAAAAAAAGTGACAAAGATCGCGGGATTGAGACTGTCAAAACGCTAAATGAAGCGCTTTTTTACTAATTCGAGGTGAGATGGATTGGCGTAAAGTGATGGGTCGCTGGGGTCAGGCAGCATTTCGTGCTGCCCTTATGCCTTTAGGCTCAGCGACGGAGGAAGTTCGCTAACAACTGGTGTCCCTGCTCGGTCAAAATGCTTTCCGGGTGAAACTGGACCCCTTCGATAGGCAAGCTCTTATGGCGGATCCCCATAATTTCATCACGCTCACCGTCTTTTTCTGTCCAGGCCGTGACTTCGAAACAATCTGGCAGGGTGTCAGCTTTAACCACCAGCGAATGATAGCGGGTGACTGTAAGTGGGTTATTCAAGCCAGCAAACACACTGCTGTCAGTATGAGTGACGGGAGACGTCTTGCCGTGCATGACCTGACGGGCGCGGACAACATCGCCACCATATACTTGAGCGATAGACTGATGGCCAAGGCACACCCCCAGGATGGGTAGTTTGCCTGCAAAATGGCGGATTGCCTCCAGCGAGATCCCCGCTTCATTCGGGGTACAGGGCCCCGGAGAAATCACCAGATGAGAAGGTGCCATAGCCTCGATGCCGGCAATGTCGATTTCGTCATTACGCACCACCTTAACCTCGGCGCCCAGCTCACAGAAATACTGGTAGAGGTTGTAGGTAAACGAGTCGTAGTTATCGATCATCAATAGCATGGGTACTTCTGCTCACTGGAAATTACAGCGGCCTATTGTGCAGCAGGACAGCAGAAAGGCAAGCTTAGACGAAAAAAAACCGGCCAGAGGCCGGTTTTCGGTGTTTACAACTGCATTGCGCTTATGGGCGTGCAACAAAACCTACTGCTGCGTACGCTTTCTTCAAAGTTTCTGCTGCGCGGGCTGACGCCTTCTCGGCACCGGCTTTCATTACTTCATCAAGGAAAGCACGGTCAGCACGGATGCGATGGTATTCAGACTGGATAGGCTCCAGCATCGCGACAATCGCTTCACCAACATCTTTCTTGAACGGACCATACATCTCAACGCCTTGGTACTGCGCTTCAATTTCAGCAAACGTCTTGCCAGTCGCTGCAGAGTATAGGCCCATCAAGTTAGAGATACCGGCTTTGTTCTCGATGTCGTGAGCGATACGTGGTGGGGTCTCGGTATCTGTCTGCGCCTTGTTGATCTTCTTGATGATCGACTTCGGCTCTTCCAGCAGGGTGATCACGTTCTTACGGTTATCATCCGACTTCGACATCTTCTTGGTCGCATCCTGCAGGCTCATCACGCGTGCGTTGACCGTCGGGATGTATGGCTCAGGCACCTGGAAGATCGCTTCGCCATCACCGTAGATGTTGTTGAAACGGGTTGCGATATCACGCGCCAGTTCCAAGTGCTGCTTCTGATCGCTACCCACTGGTACCTGATGGGCACCGTATAGCAGGATATCGGCCGCCATCAATACCGGGTAGCCAAACAGGCCAACATTCACATCGTTAGCGTGGCGCTGTGACTTGTCCTTGAACTGGGTCATACGGCTCAGCTCACCCATTTGGGTGTAGCAGTTCAACAACCAACCAAGCTGGGCATGTTCAGGCACGTGCGATTGTACAAACAAAGTGCTCTTCTTCGGATCAACGCCGACAGCCAAGCAAATTGCCAAAGCATCCAGCGTGGCTTCGTGCAGCGCTTTTGGATCCTGGCGCACGGTAATGGCATGCAGGTCAACGACACAGTACTGACAATCATAATCATCCTGCATCTGTTCCCACTGACGCAGCGCACCCAGATAATTACCGATACTTAATTCACCTGAAGGCTGTACGCCACTCAATACAATGGGTTTGGTCATGATGAGATTTTCCTATGTCACAAAAAAGCTGCGGCCTCTGCCGCAGACACAATATCTGTCCATGCCCGGAATAACACCGAGCGTACTAGCTGCCTAGTTTAACCACTTCTGCCAGATGACTGAAGTGATCCAGTACAATATCTGGGTTACTTTCACTGATCGGCTGACCATAGTTGTAACCGTAAGTCAGCCCCACAACATAACATGACGCCGCTTTTGCCGCCAAGATATCGTTACGGGAGTCGCCGACCATCAACATCTTCTCTGCCGTGATCTGGTGCTTATCCAGCAACCAGTTCAGGGCGAAAGGATCCGGCTTTTTCAGCGGGAATGTATCGCCACCGATGACATCGACAAAATAATCGGCGATGCCGTGCTCTTCAAGCAAATGCGGCACGAACTGGGCCGGCTTGTTGGTCACGATAGCCATCGGGATCCCGGCTTCATGGAATGCCGCCAGTGTTTCTTTTACCCCAGGGTAGAGTGCGCTCTTTTCATGGCCACCTTCTTCGTAGAAGCGATCAAACAACGCCCTCGCTTCGCGGTGCAAAGCTGGATCTAAATCAGGGTCAACATCAACGCTCTGGCTCAGGGCACGACCGATCAAAATGTCGGCCCCATTACCAATCCAGGTCGTGACCTGCTCAACTGTCACCCCAGCACGGCCCAAGGCCCGCATGGTTTTGTCTGCTGCATCGGCCAGGTCCGGCACGCTGTCGAGCAGCGTGCCGTCGAGGTCAAAAGCAATAAAATCAATACCGCTAAACTGGCTCATTAGCGTTCAACCTTGGCCAGCTCTGCACGCATTTCATCGATCACGGCTTTGTAGTCCGGCTGGCTGAAAATTGCCGAGCCCGCAACAAACATATCGGCACCGGCTTCGGCGATTTCGCGGATATTGTCGACCTTCACACCACCGTCGATTTCAAGGCGGATCTGACGGCCTGAAGCATCAATGCGCTTACGCACTTCACGCAGCTTGTCCAATGTCGCAGGGATGAACGACTGGCCACCAAAACCAGGGTTAACCGACATCAGCAGGATCATGTCAACCTTGTCCATGATGTAGTCAAGGTAGTGCAGCGGGGTTGCCGGGTTGAATACCACGCCGGCCTGACAGCCGTGCTCTTTGATCAGCTGTAGCGAACGGTCCAGGTGCTCAGTCGCTTCGGCATGGATGGTGATCATAGTGGCACCTGCCTTGGCAAAATCAGGGATAATGCGATCCACCGGCTTGACCATCAGGTGCACGTCGATCGGCGCAGTAATACCGTAATCACGCAGGGCCTTACACACCGGGGCACCAAAAGTCAGGTTCGGTACGTAGTGGTTGTCCATCACGTCAAAGTGCACAACATCGGCACCAGCTGCCAATACTTTCTCTACATCCTCGCCAAGACGAGCAAAATCTGCAGACAGGATAGATGGAGCGATCAAAAAGTCCTTCATGTTCAGCCTCTATACGGTACAAACGAAAACGTTATCGGAAGTCGGCGCAATTCTACCCGATCATCAAGATGATGTCTTACCGGATTTCAAGATGGGTGTGCCACAGGGCAACTACACTTACCATCATGCAGCGGTATACGACCGGTGGCAGATATGGCAAACAAAGATAATCGTTTTATGTGGGTATATACGGAGATACGCCATGGCAGAGCGCAAACCACCCCGCCCAAACCTGATCAAAAGTATTGCGGGGGCACTGTTTGGGGTGCAGTCGGAGAAAAACAGGGAGATTGATTTTAGCCAGCAGCGCCCGCTGCCCTTTATCTTGGCCGGTATCGCTGCTATTGCGCTATTTGTCGGGGTGCTGGTTGCCGTCAGCCAGCTGGTTGCTGGAGGGTGAGCGGTGCTTAATCGTTTGACGGCTTAAACAGGGCCAGCAACTCATCAACCTTGTTGCGGCCACTACCATTTCGGCTGATGGTTCGCTTTACTTTAACCACAGATAATTCGGCACCGTGGTAAAGGCGGCGGGTCAAGGTCGTATCATGGTTGGAGATCAGTACCGGGATCTCGCGCTCGGTAGCGGCCCTCTCGGCAGCATCAGCCAGAGCCGCCTGATCATCAAGGCTAAAGCCATTGCCTGCATAGGAGGTAAAGTTGGCCGTGGTTGATAGCGGAGCATACGGGGGATCACAGTACACCACACAGCCTTTGCGGGCACGTGAGAACGTCTGATGGTACCCTTCGCAGACAAACGTGGCTCGTTTCGCTTTCTCCGCAAAATAGAACAGCTCATCTTCCGGGAAATATGGCTTTTTATATGAACCGAACGGTACGTTGAAGCCACCCTTCTTGTTGTAGCGACACAGGCCATTGAAGCCATGTCGGTTCATGTACAAGAAGTACAGCGAGCGTAAATACGTATCGTCGGTTTTATTGAAAGCCTCACGGACCTCAAGGTAGGCCCCTTTCTGGTTGAATTCAGGGGTGAACATCGCCTTGGCATCACGAACATACTGCTCGGGATTGTCCTTGAGGATATTGTAGAGGTTAATCAAGTCAGGGTTGATATCGGCCAACAGGTACTGTTCGAAGTCGGTATTGAGAAATACCGAACCGGCACCGACAAAGGGTTCAACCAACTTTCGCGCTGGCGGCAAGTGGCGCTCGATCTCCTCGACCAGAGAATATTTACCTCCAGCCCATTTCAGGAATGCACGATGCTTTTTCATTCAGCTGACCACCAATACCGACTTTGTAACGAAAGGTGGCGGATTGTACACCATTTCAATCTGTGTCTGTACCGCTTGAGGGAAATATCTGGCAAAGAAACGGGTTATTTGGCCCGATCCATTTCGGTATGGATCTGACGGTAGGATTTCACCCATGGGTCGACCGACTGCAAGCGCGACGGTAGGCGGGTTTCAGCTATACGGGCCGATTGCACATCCGGGTAATCGCCCGTCACAATAATGAACCACGCTTCACCGCTACGGCGGGTTTCATAGACTTCTGCCAACGATTCGATGTTGTAATCAAGGATAAACTGCCGAGCGGTCGGCAGCGAACGCATGGCTGCCAGTTGCAGCGCGTAATGCTCGGGGGCAACGCCCCGGAGCTTACTGCCAAGCTCCTCGGCCATTGATTCCGTGCCAGCAACATCGGTGGGAGCTGTAGTCCCAGTAGCAACAGTTGTTGTAGATGCCTCGGTGACGCTAGCCGCATCATCACTATCCACATTCTCAGCCGAGGCCGCGTCTGGCAACTCACTCACCGGCTCGACTTGAGGTATCTCGTTTCCCCGCTCAGTTTCAGGCAACTGTAATGGCTGCCCTTCAGGCAACTCTGGCTGCAAGCTCTCCTGGCGATCAGCCACCGCTTGCTCACCAGTTCCTCCCAGTTGCTGTTCATCCAACATGGCATCAACCACATCAGAAGGTACCACTACACGAGGGTTGGTGTTGGTATCACGACGGCCGACAGTCATACCTTCTACCGACACATCCGGTGGCAAGGCATCGCCGTCATCTTCGAAGGCCATTTGCACACCGGGTTGCCTACCCTCCGAACTATCGCTGGTAGTAGAGGGAGTGACGGGTTCATCTGGCAAGCTGTCCAGTTGCGCCTGCGGCACCCCGCCAACATCCGGCTTTTCTTCTGCTGCCGGTATAAACAACCAGGCAATCACGGCAACCGCAACCACCACTAACCCGCCTAGCAACGCCATTGGCGACACACGGCGGGATTGACTCTCTGCCATATCCTTATCCTCTGTTAAATCGAGCTTGAGCAACTCCCCCGGAATAGGGGCGCAGCTTGAAGCATGCTCACGGATCCGACGCCTTCCCTGTGCATCAAGGTGCTCGCCATCGAACATCATTTCGACCATCAATTGGGCTTCTTGTTCCGACAACGGGCCGATTTCCACTTCCAACGGTGCATTGCCCTGGCCTTGTACCAACTGGCCAAGGTATTTATCGAGCCGGCCAGTATGGCTAAAGAGTAGGACATTAACCTGCCACCCCGGGTATAGGCGGGCCTGCTGGACCAGACCCCACAATTCCGCCACCAACTCCGGGCTCAGCAAATGCGCATCATCAACGACTATCAATGCGTTGACTGGCTGCTGCTCGAATAAGCGTTCGAGGCTTTGCCCCAGAGGGTCCTGCTCATTGAATACCGCCTTGGGAGCGAGTTGCTGCAGGATAATTGAACGGTGCTGGCCGTCTTGCTGGTTGGGGTGGCAAAGGAGCAAAGACTGGTGGGAGTCACCGGCCCAGTGTTCAAGGTAACGCTGAGAGAGCCAGGTCTTGCCTGTCCCTTCACTGCCCGTTACCTGGATAAGGTTAGAGCTAAAGCGGGTAAGGAATTGTAATCGGGAAAGAAGCTGGATTTGGGAGTCCAAATCCAGCGGATTCAAGTGCAGGCCGCGGCTCATAGGCAACCAACAGAATCAGGCTTGTACCGCTTGGCGCAGTACATCTTCCGGTACACCAGCAACAACTTCTGCACTGCCAATACCGGTCGGTAAAATCAAGCGAAGCTGGCCTGAAAGTACCTTCTTGTCACGCATCATATGCTTCATATAAGCGTCAAATGGCATCCCCTCCGGACCGTGGACCGGTAGGTTAGCTTTTTCCAACAAGCGAATGATACGCTCAACTTCTTCAGGGCCAATCAGTCCCTGTAGTTGTGCAGCACGTGCCGCCTGGACAGTACCAGCAGCAACCGCCTCGCCATGAAGCCAATTGCCATAACCCATTTCAGCTTCAATCGCATGGCCAAAGGTGTGGCCCAGGTTAAGCAGTGCCCTTACCCCTGACTCTTTCTCGTCAGCGGCAACCACATCAGCTTTGATCTGGCAGCAGCGGCCAATCGCATAGCTCAATGCTTCATTATCAAGCGCTTGGAGCTTCTCGATATTCTGCTCCAGCCAGACAAAGAAATCGCCATCGGCAATAATACCGTACTTGATCACTTCGGCCATACCGGCAGCAAACTCACGTGCAGGTAATGTTCCTAGGCAATGGTTATCGATCACAACCGCTTTCGGCTGGTAGAACGCACCAACCATATTCTTGCCCATCGGGTGGTTGACAGCTGTCTTGCCACCGACCGAGGAGTCGACCTGCGCCAGCAGTGTCGTCGGAACTTGCACGAAATCCACACCACGCTGGAAACAGGCAGCCGCAAAACCGACAACATCACCAATTACCCCACCGCCCAAAGCAACAAGGACCACATCTCGGCCATAGTTGCCTTCTAGCAGGAAGGACATGATTTGGTTGAAGGTATCTAGCGTCTTGTATTGCTCGCCGTCAGGCAGTGACAGCAAAGCAACGTCGCATTGCAGCGAACGGATAGTCCCGATGATTTGCTCGGCATACAGCGGGGCTACCGTTTCATTACTGACCACAACAACGCGTCGGCCTGCCGGGATGGCAGAGGAAAACAACGCCGGGTTATCGAATAACTCGGCGCCGATTGAGATTGGGTAACTTCTGTCACCAAGATTGACGTTGATCCGTTCCATGGCCAGCTCTCTTTTATTGATTAGCGCTCTTCTAGCATTTTGATGATTTGGTTAGCAACGACCTTGGCACTCTGATCATCAGTACGAACCACATAGTCTGCTACTTCTTCATACAATGGATTGCGCTCGCCTGCAAGTGATTCCAACACTTCACGAGGGGTATCCGTTTGCAGTAGCGGACGCTTTTTATCGCGCTGTGTACGTGCCAGCTGCTTCTCGATAGTGGTTTCAAGGTATACCACAATGCCACGAGCAGACAGACGGTTACGGCTTTCTTTGCTCTTCACAGAGCCGCCACCCGTCGCCAGTACAATCCCCTGCTTTTGGGTGAGATCGTCAATCACGTTTTCTTCACGAACACGGAAACCATCTTCACCTTCAACATCGAATACCCAGCTAATATCAGCACCGGTACGATCTTCGATCTCTGTATCTGAATCAAAGAACTCCATATGCAGCTGCTGTGCAAGGTGTCTACCGATAGTACTTTTGCCGGCACCCATTGGGCCGACCAGGAAAATATTTCGTTTTTCAGCCATTTTTAGCAATATTTACGCGCGGTTAATAAAACGACACCGCCCGCAGGCTTCGATAAATCAAGCCCGAGGCGCCAACTTCCTCACATTTAATTCGTGATAAGATCGAAAATTATCTCAGGACAAGGCGGCTGTTGGCAATAGCTAGGTGGCGATTTATTCAGTTCTGGCGCAATGCTGGGACGATTATTGCCCCAGCCCCCTGAAAAAACAGATCATTGATAGACGATTTTTGGTGTGACAAAAATCAGTAATTCTTTCTTGCCTAACTCCTCCAACTTATGTCGGAACAACGCCCCAAGCACTGGCAAATCGCCCAGTATCGGTACCTTTCTAACATCATTATAGAACTCATGCTGATAGATCCCGCCAAGCACGACCGTCTCTCCATTGGCAACCAACACCTGGGTGCCTATGCGCTGCGTATCAATAGCCACGGCCTCACCGGTTCCTGTCTGCACGACATCACCTCTTTTATCCTGAGTCACAATCAAGTCCAGTACCAAATTACCGTCCGAAGTAATTTGTGGGGTTACCATCAGGCTCAACACCGCTTTTTTAAAGCTCACCGAGACAGCACCGCTGGAAGCGGCTTCTAGGTAGGGGATTTCGGTACCTTGTTCGATATAGGCCGTTTTCTTGTTGGTGGTCATCAACCTTGGGCTAGAGATGATTTCAGCCTTTTGCTCGGATTGCAGCGCTGACAACTCCAAATCCAGCAGGATGTCGCCCACTTTTGCCACTTGGAAAGCAATACTCGACGCCCCGGGTTTGGTTGCCCCCAGATTAACATTAAGGAAATTCTCTACCGCCTTACTATCATCGATCTCCAACAGGCCCGCCGAGCCCAAGTTACTTTCAATCGAGCCCCCTATCGTGGTGCTGCCGTTGGAGTTCAGTAGCCCCCAGCGCACCCCGAGCTCATCCACATCTCCTTCATTGACGGTCACTATTCGGGCTTCTATCTCCACCTGCTGCACGGGGATATCCAAGGCAACGACAATATCGCGAATATTCGCCAAGCTGCCAGGAATATCATTGATGATCAGGGAGTTGGTCCGCTCATCAATATGCAAGGAGCCTCTGGCTGATAACATGCTGATACCGTCATCCGTCCCCTGCAGCAGACCACCGAGCTCAAGCGCATTGGCATAGTTGATCTTGAAAATCTCCGAGCGCAGCGAAGCGAGCTCTTCGGCTTTGCGTTTGGACTCCATAACCTGCTGCTCGCTGCGAGCAAGCTCTTCCTTCGGGGCGATCATTAATACCTCCCCTTGCTCTCGCTTATCCAACCCCTTGGCACGGAGAATAATATCGAGCACCTGCTGCCAAGGCACTTTGTCCAGACGCAAAGTAAGATTCCCCTGTACCGAATCCGATACCACTAAATTGAAATCATTATATTCGGCGATCAACTGCAAAACATTGCGGACCGGAACATCCTGGAAGTTAATTGAAATAGGTTTGCTGTCATAGCTCACCCCTTTGGTATGAGACTGTCCCCCCGTCGCCACCAAAGCCGGCTGCACCGTGACCGAGAGCTTCGGTGCCCCAGTTTCATCACGGGTCGTATAGTCATAGCTGTAATCCCCAAGCAACGATAAGACCAACCGGCTTCCGCGTTCATGGCTGAAGGTCTCAACCGTCAACACCGGTGTACCAAAATCACTAACATCAAGTATATAGACTAGCTCTTGAGGCAACTCGGTATGGGGTAACTCAAGTACCAGCTGCTTATCCATGCGCCTTGCACCGACCTCAAACTCGCCGCCAGACAGTTCCACCACCAACACCCCGCCCCCTTGGGTATCACGGGAGAAATCAATATTGCTGATCTGATTATGTTGTCCTGCAACCGATTCGCCGCTAATTAACAGCACATACCCCACCAGTAATAGTCCGCTGCCCCATAGCACCTTTTTTGCCCATCTTGTCAGCAGGCCTTGCAAGCTGTTCCTTGTCATTTGTTCCATCTCTACTCTGCTATTTTGGCGACGCCAGTCTCAATGTTGTCGGGATCTTCAGCCAGCAGCCTTCCCCATCCGGCATGATTTGTTCAATCGCAATCTCACTTGCGCTCACTTTCGTCACCCTGCCATGGTTCCTGCCGATATAGCTCCCTTCCCGTACCTTGGCCAAAGCCCCCCCCGGGGTATATACCAAGGCCCACTCCTTGCCGGCACCACCAATGACACCTCGCATACTTAGCTGTTCTAATGTAAAGCTTTCTAGTAACGAACTACGTTCCCTTAATTCAGGCTGCCAACATAATTTGCCGCCATCCGGCTCAAGCAAAGGCGATTCGGGCTTAGGGTGTTGAAAAGGTACCCGCCCACTACTCATAACGAAGACTTCTGCCTCGAAAACCGGCTGCTCATCCAGAGGCTCCACGTCGGCCACTGCCTGTTGGTATGTCTGGTTAATGAACTGCTCGACTGGGCTATCATTGGCGTGGCACCCCACCAGCCCCAGCCATAGCCCAAAGCCAAGGATAGGTTTACTGCTATTTTTCATCGTCCCTCCCCGGCCGGCGCTTTGAAGCGATAAGTTGTGGCAGATACCTTGAGCTGCAACATCTCTTGCTGGGGTTGACTCCAACGCAAGTCGATATCTTTCAGTGACACGATTCGGGGTAATTGGGCAATATCGGCAGCAAAACGGCCAATATCTTCGTAGTGGCCTTGAACATTGATGTTTAACGGCAGTTCGAAATATAAAGGGTGCTCAATCCGCGCAGCCCACTCTATGCGTTGGAACTCAAGCCCATTACTCACTCCGATATCATTGACACTGGCTAACAAGCTAGATAGCTCATCTTCTTCAGGTAGCTGCTCTACCACTTGTTGGTAGCGCACTTGAAGCATCTCCACCAGCTCACGGACCTTCGGCAATGCCGCAACTTGACTAGCCCGCCTGATAAGTTGCTGGCGCAACTCATGCTCTTGGGACTTAAGGTGATCTAAGGTATCGAGCTTAGGGGAGATCCAATACCAATAGCCCGCAGCCATGATCAGGCAGGCAACGACAAAGGTCACGAGCAACTGAGCAGGCAACGGCCAGTCTGGCATTTCGTCAAGTTCTAGTTCTTGCCAATCAATCATGATCCCCTCCCAATCCCAACCCGTGGCTCTGAAACCAACACAAACGATGCATTAAAACGGATCAGTGCCTGCTTCTCGTTGGCACGTACTATCGAGTACATGGTTACCTCATTCACCCACTCGGACTGTTCAGCATTGGCCAACAAGGCTGCCAAGTGGCCATTGGACTCCCCCCGGCCACTGAACTTCACCTCGTTACCTGTCAGCGTAATCTCTTCAAGATAAACCCCCTGGGGCACCAAACCGGGTAACACGCTCAACAACCGGGTGATATGGTTACGGCCTTTCTGGATTTCCGTAATCACTGATAGTCGCTTGAGCAAAGCGTCACGCTGAGCATCCATCTCTGGCAACAAAGATAATTTGGTTTCCAGCACGGTAATTTCTTGCTTTATCCGGCCATTACGCTGTTCCTGCAGTTCAACCTGACCACCGAACAACCAGTTGCTAAGGCACAACAGCAACATGCCCGCCAACACTGCTCCCCCGAGCATCCAACCAAACCGTTGCCTGTAGCGCTTCTGGCCCTGCTCCCGCCATGGTAATAAATTGATCTTCGCTATCATTGGCTACAACCCCGAATCGCCAACCCAGCAGCAATTGCAAACTGCCCAAAAGACTGCCCTTCCAATGCCAAATCCAATTTGGCAGAGCGGTGAAAGCCAGCTAATGGTTGTATCTTTTGCACCGAAACCGATAGCATCCTTGCCAACATTTCCTCTACAACATGTTCCATACCAACACCGGACAACCAAACGCCCCGCAAGGGAGAACGCGGGTAGGTCGTACTGTAAAGCTGAAGCTGGCGCTTTAACTGATCAGCCAATTGCTTAGTGAACTGCTCCGCTTTGTCACTAACACCCCCAGCAAAAAAGTGATCCCCATCAGCATTAGGGCCTGATCCGAAAAGCGCCTCACTACCAAATGACATTTCTCGGCGATACACCGTACCAGCCGGGCTCCGAATCCCTACTGCGGTCACCCGCTCACCAATATCGACAACCCCCCAATCCCCTTCGCGACCTTGCCGTTCAGCCTGATAGTGCTCAAGCCAGACCAATGCATGGGTTTGCAATTCCATGATTTCAGGCTCGAAACGGGCCTGGCGCAGCACCTCAACCCGGCTATCGATGGTGTCCTTGCGGGCGGCATACACTTGCACAGGGTGGGTCTGGCTCGGCTCGTCCAAATGCTCGGCGAACAAACCACCCGCCATAGGAAAAAAGTCCAGCCGGAGTTCTTCAATAGGAAACGGCGATGAGGCACTGATAGCCTGCTCTACAGCAAACAGTGATTCCTCTTCTGAAAGGTGGCTATCAAGCTGAATCACCTTACTGATAATCGCGTTATCAGGTAGCGCCATTACCACCTTACGGGCCCCGAACGGCAGGCTTTTTTTTAATTTACGCACGGCTGACAACAAGGCTGGGCTGATTACGCTATTCTGCTTATTTGATACTGGGGCGGGTAATCCCACTTCGGCGAAGGCGACAAGCTCAAGCTCGGTTTTTTTTTGCCTCAACACTACCGCTTTAATGCTGTGATGGCCGATATCAATCCCAATAGTTAGTGGGTTCCGAAACATACCGTGCTATGCTCCCTTTTTAGACAGAAAAGCAAATTACTTATTTAAAACAAACACCAGCAATTTAGCGTTAAATTTCCTATAGTTACCTTTATACTACTAGTGGAAACCGATTAAACGCATGAATGCTGGTGTAACGGGAAATCTCAAGTGAAGTTCATAAAGCGATTACTCATATTTGCAATTGTTTGCATAATTCTTGGAGTCACTACAATTTTTGGCTTTTACCTTTATGTAAAACCAGAGTTGCCTGATGTTGCCACATTGAAAAATGTTGAATTACAGACACCTATGCAAGTTTTCAGTGCTGATGGTAAATTGATCTCCCAGTTTGGTGAGCAACGCCGCATCCCACTGACGCTTGATGAAATCCCGCCGCAAATGATCAATGCGGTCCTAGCGACTGAAGACAGCCGCTACTACGACCACCCGGGTATCGACCCTATCGGTATTGCCCGTGCTGCTTTTGTCGTGGCAACGTCTGGCTCAGCCAAGCAAGGGGCAAGTACGATCACCCAGCAGCTTGCGCGTAACTTCTTCCTCACCAACGAGAAGAAGATCATGCGTAAGATCAAAGAGATTTTTATCGCTATCCATATCGAGCAGCTGCTGACCAAAGATGAAATCCTTGAGCTTTACCTCAATAAAATTTACTTGGGCTACCGTGCCTACGGTGTCGGCGCTGCAGCACAGGTGTACTACGGCAAGGAAGTCAGCCAGCTAACGCTGAGCGAAATTGCCGTCATTGCCGGCCTGCCAAAAGCACCTTCGACCATGAACCCGCTCTACTCAGCCAGCCGTGCAACAGCGCGCCGTAATGTGGTATTGGGCCGTATGCTGGCCGAGAACCACATTACCCAGGCCGAATTTGACCAAGCACGTGCCGAGCCAGTCGTTGCCCGTTACCACACCGCCGAAATTGAGCTGAGTGCGCCCTATTTCGCGGAGCAGGCCCGGGCATGGATGATCAACCGCTACGGCGAGGATGCCTACACCTCAGGTATGCGCGTCTTCACTACCGTTGATCCCAAGCTGCAAAATGCAGCCCAGCAGGCCGCCATCGATAACCTACTGGGCTACGATCAGCGCCATGGTTTCCGCGGTGCTGTAGAGATACTCTGGAAGCCAGATCAGGCGGTATGGTCAAGCGAGCAGATCAACGACCACCTTGCCAAGCAACCTACTTACGGCCAACTTATCCCAGCAGTCGTGACTAAAGTGGAAGGTAAGACAGCCACAGTGCAGGCAAAGGGTGGCGACCAGCATACCCTCGAATGGGATGGCATGAAGTGGGCCCGTAAGTTCATTACTGACAACCGCCAAGGACCTGCACCGAAGACCGCCAGTGACATCCTCGCGGCTGGCCAGCAAATCTGGGTTCAGCAGCGCGGCGAACACTGGGTACTGAGCCAAGTCCCTGACGCCAACACGGCATTTGTCGCGGTCTCGCCGCAAGACGGTGCAGTGAAGGCGATGGTCGGTGGTTTCAACTTTGTCCACAGCAAGTTCAACCGTGCAACCCAATCAATCCGCCAGGTAGGCTCGGCAATCAAGCCGTTTATCTACTCGGCAGCGCTGGATAACGGCATGACACTAGCTAGCTTGGTCAACGATGCACCAATCAACCGTTGGGATCAGAGCATGGGTACCGCATGGCGTCCAAAGAACTCACCGCCTACATATAACGGCCCAACCCGCTTGCGTATCGGTCTAGCCCAGTCGAAAAACGTCATGGCGGTTCGCGTACTGCAAAACGTTGGCCTGGACGAGACCATCGACTTCCTGACCCGCTTCGGATTCAAGAAGAAAGATCTACCACGTGCAGAGCCTCTGGCACTGGGTGCCGGTAGCCTAACCCCGCTGGAAGTGGCACAGGGCTTTGCCGTCTTTGCCAACGGCGGCTACTACGTGGAGCCTTACTTCATCGAACGTGTTGAAGACCCAAATGGAAACGTGGTTTACCAGTCTAATCCGACCGTAGTGTGCAACGATGAGTGCCAACAGCAACAAGGCCTTACTGCCCAGCAGCAACCTTCAAACCCAATCCTGAGCGATATTGCTATTAGCGAAGAGAATTTGGGTGACGAGCCACAGCAACAGGGCCCTCACTACGCCCAACAGGTGATCTCAGAGCAAAACGCTTTCTTGGTGCGAGAAATGCTAGAAAGCAACATTTGGGGTGGTGGTGACTGGCGCCATGGCACTGGTTGGAACGGAACCGGTTGGCGTGGCCAGGTACTGAAACGCCGCGATGTTGGTGGTAAGACGGGAACGACCAATGACTCAAAAGATGCTTGGTACTCAGGTTTTGCTCCGGGGATCGTAGCGACAGCCTGGGTTGGCTTTGATGACCATAGCCGCAACCTTGGTCGTACCGCATGGAATAACAACCAGGATAAGAACCAGATCTCCGGCGCCGAAGCAGGTGCGAAAACAGCACAGCCTGCATGGATCGAGTTTATGAAAGAAGCACTGGAAGATGTCCCTGCCCAGCGTAAGCAGCTGCCAGAGCATATTATCCAAGTTCGTATCGACCGCGATAGCGGTAAGCTCAGCAGCCAAAACGATTACACCTCTATGTTCGAGTACTTCGAAGAAGGCACTGAACCCACTGAATCAGCCAGTGATTCAGCCTCTGAGGGAATATTCGAATCAGATAGCTCTGACGAGCTGTTCTAGGGCAACCCCAAGCCAGAAACAAAAACAGAGCGCCCTGCGCTCTGTTTTTTTATCTATATCATTTAGCTTTCGTGTATCGGACTTAAGATACAGGAAGCTGCTCTTCCAAGTGTGACTGGATCAGCTCCGCAAGCTTCTCATAACGCCCTTTGAGCGGCGAACCCGGACGGTACGCCAAGGTAATTAAACGGCTCGGTACGGGATCTTCCGCAGAGATGTAACATACCCCGTCCCGGCGGTGTTCTTTTGGCGTGGCCAACTTTGGCATCAGTGTGATCCCACTACCCGCTGCCACCATATTTCTCAGGGTTTCCAAACTGGTCGCCTTGAAGCTACCGTCCTCCTGGGCCCCTGCGGCAAAGCAGAATCCCATTGCCTGATCGCGTAGGCAGTGCCCGTCTCCAAGCATTAACAACGTATGGCCGTGCAACTCGTCCATCGGCAATGACTGAAGTTCAGACCATTGGTGATCTTCTGGCACCGCCAGTACCATCGGCTCATGGTACAAAGGCAGCTCAATAAACGGCTCACTCTCTTTGACAGCAGCCAAAATAATACAATCCAACTTACCGTCTTCCAGCTGCTGTACCAGCTGGTGGGTTTGCGCTTCGTGCAGGAACAACTCCAGCTCCGGGAAGTTGGTTTTGATCTTGGGAATAATGTGCGGCAACAGGTAAGGCCCAACTGTCGGGATAAAGCCGATATGCAACGGCCCGGACATACTGCCGCCTTGCTCGCTGGCCAACTCGGTCAGTACCTTAACCTCCAACAAAACTTTCTGCGCCTGCGCCACCAGCGCCAACCCGGCATCGGTAAAAAGTACCTTGCGGCTGGTACGCTCTAGTAAAGCGACGCCCAGCTCTTCTTCTAGTTTGCGGATCTGGCCGCTCAAGGTCGGCTGGCTGACAAAACAAGCTTCTGCTGCTTTGCGGAAATGCTTGTGCTCGGACAGCGCCACCAAATATTCGAGATCCCGGATATTCATCACTCACCACATCGATAGAAATTAGCTATCAAAACCATAACACCAAACGATTAGAGCTATCAATGTCAAATTTGCATAATCCCCTTACCAACAGGGAGCAATAAAAATCAGACTCCAGTTGCTAAAACAACGAATTTAACGAGGATAAAAGATGTTCGAATCCAAAGAAGGCCAAGCTATCCCTCAGGTGACTTTCCACACTCGACAAGGCGATCAGTGGGTAGACGTGACAACACAGGAGCTGTTTGCTAACAAAACTGTCGTTGTATTCAGCCTACCTGGTGCTTTTACCCCAACGTGTTCTTCAAGCCACCTTCCTCGTTATAACGAACTTGCTTCGGTATTTGCCGAGCATGGTATTGACGACATCCTATGCGTTTCTGTCAACGATACGTTTGTCATGAATGCATGGAAAGCCGAACAGGAAGCCGAAAACATCACTTTTATCCCAGACGGCAATGGCGAGTTTTCAAAAGGCATGGGCATGTTGGTCAACAAAGAAGAGCATGGCTTTGGTGCTCGCTCTTGGCGCTACAGTATGTTGGTGAAAAACGGCGTCATTGAAAAAATGTTCATCGAAAACGATGAGCCGGGCGACCCGTTCAAGGTGTCTGATGCCGATACTATGCTGGGCTACATTGCCCCTGAACACCAGGTTCAGGAGTCCATTACGGTATTCACCAAGCCGGGCTGTTCTTTCTGTGCCAAGGCCAAACAAACCCTAATCGACAAAGGTGTGGACTACGAAGAAGTCGTGCTAGGAAAAGATGCGACGAGCGTCAGCTTGCGAGCGATCACAGGCCGTAGCACGGTACCTCAGGTATTCATCGGCGGTAAGCACATTGGTGGCAGCGAAGAGCTGGACAAATACTTCGCATAATACCAACCCTATAACAACTACTTCTCCCTTGCACTACCGACAAGCCCTCTTCAAAGAGGGCTAATTATATGGTCCGCCTCACTCTTAAGCCTCTACGCTTGGGGTAGGTAAATTGAAAGAGGTGAACCATATGTCTTCCTTACATATTCTTGGTATA